>VEMY01000052.1 GCA_009711825.1 Bacillota bacterium
TGCGATGAGCTGCAAGACATAACATTCACTGCTGCTCTTCAATTATTGGTCAGCCTATTCGCTGTATATGTCATGAGCAGGGCTAGACTAAATCAGGAGCACATTAGGGAGCTTTATGGCCAATTTAATGCTGACTTACCTAGTTACTTCAGGAGGTCAGCAGGGTTTTGGGTGTGCGAAACTTGAGTAATTAATGTTTGTACTTGTGAGATAAAGGACTTATCCCCTGTTTCTGTTACTTCTACATATAGGACACCACTACCATTTGTTGATCCACCAATGACTTGATCTTTAACATTCTTTTCGATTGGCTTAGATTCACCTGTTAAGAGGGCCTCGTTTACACGGGATTCTCCGCGAATAATGATACCATCAGCTGGAACATTTTCTCCTGCTTGAACACGGATAACATCTCCAACCTGAAGTTCAGACACAGGACGAGTTTCAATCGAATCATCTTCTAAAACAACATGAGCGTCTTTTGGCAATAATTCTGCTAGAGCTTTTTGCGCATCCCCTGCTTCACCCAATGCCTTCATTTCAATCCAGTGTCCTAATAACATGATTAAAAGTAACGTTGCAAACTCAAAGAAGAAGTCCATGACATGTTCTCCGGTCACATATCGAGCGGCCACTGCGTAAACACTATAGGCATAAGAAACCGTTATTCCCAAAGTAATCAAGGACATCATGCCTGGAGCTTTTGAATTAAACTCATCTTTCGCACCCATGTAGAATGGTTTTCCGCCATAAATGTATAGAATTGTTGCCAAGACAGCTGCTACAACGTCTGCATAAGGAAAGATGATTTGGAAAGGCCATTGAATATCCATCAAGGGAGTAATAAATAAGATTGCAATTCCCAATGGGAGTGATTTCAAGAAAATTTCCTTGAAACTACCATGATGGTGGTGGGCGTGCCCTCCCATTGCACCATGATCCATTTCACTGTGATCCATCGCACTATGATCCATCTTTCCTTGATCCATATTGCTGTGATTCATCTTGCCGTGATCCATATTGCTGTGATCCATCTTACTGTGATCCATCTTACTGTGGTCCATATTTCCATCTTTAAGATTGTTATCTTTATTATTCATTATTGGCCTCCTTGTAAAATCATACATTCCGTGAACTTGAAAGACTGTTGAGCGCCTCTATACTTCAATGAGATAATTATAACCTAAATTCCACGTCGTTTTTCAAAGTGCATCTAAATTCGCTATTCCATATGTCTTACGAGGAATTCAAGTAGTTACTTATGCATTTTAACATTTTTCAGCTCCTTTATATTAATTATAATATAGGTTGTATAAATTGAATCAGTGTAGCTGTTGCAGCAGCAAATTCTACAGTGCCTTTTATAGTCTGAAGTCCTTTAATTGCTGTTTTGATAAAGCCCTTTCTTGGATTTGCTGACTTCGATTCTTCTTTAATTACTTCTAAACTACTAACGAGAGTTTCCTCATCTTCTATCGAAAGTCCTTTTGCATTTTCTTTAATATCTTCTATAAGCCCATTCAATTTTTCAACATCAATTGTATTGACAGTATTTGTTGCATTAATAGTAGAATTGTCATTTGCTATATTAACCTGCCCATTTTCAATTGCTATAGAATATGTAACTTTTTCATCAATTCCCATCTCGATCCCTATTTTAGTTAAGTATCTTTCTATATGGCGTATTAAGACCATTACCACCCGGTCATTAAAACCCTTGACTTTATCTTGAAAACTTCTTGAAGATGAATATCCCATTGCCACTCCATAATGAATTTGGATATTATTGTCTACTATATAGCAAATAATAGAGAAAACATTTCGTACTTCTTCTTCATCAAGATGGCCTAAGGAGAAGATTGCTCTTCCATATGATCCTGCAACCTCCTTGACTTCATTTTCTAAATCTTGCTCACATTCACCGCAGCTTTGTATGTAACTAAAAATCAAATCATTGCTTTTTATAAAAGCAGTAAATTTTGATAGAACTGCGTTATAATCTTCAAAATCTGCCTGTAATAATCGATTAGAAATACTGTTAAAATCATATATAATTTTTCTTAATTCTGCTCTATTCAACTTCATAGTTTTTCACCCCACAAAACGGACAATAACATCCGGTTATTCTCAATATTGGTTTGACTCTTGCTTTCCGATTACAGCAAGGAAATATTGTAGTTTCTAAAGCTTCAATTCCAGATCGGATTGGATTCTCATGCTCATGATTTGGTCGTTTACCAGCTTTGAATGTTACAGGTCCTTTTTTAAATTCTTTTTCCATCTTTTTAAATTCATCGTATATCAAATCCATTGTTTTATTTTGAGCCATTGCTATGGCTAATTCGACTACTTCTTCTGTTAAGTAGTTATCACTAGTCAGTCCACAACTTGGACAATATATTTCTAACACTCTATCGTCTTCAATATCGTCGGGAGTTGATTTAAAAAAAGTTCCGCAATGGGAACATTTCAAAAGAATGTATCCATAGTCATCAGTCGGTATTGAGATCTTTATAGTAAATTCATTATCCATATATTCCTCCCCCACCTTAACTAAACTACTGCATACCCTTTTTGAGTTTGCATACCCCTAAGCGCAGCAAGTTTGAGGTTCATTAAATTGTATCAATCTCTGAATGATTCTCTCATATATGGTCTGAGATTGACTTTTAGCCTTCTCGATACCAATAACCTTAGCCATGATTCTAGATACTTCAGCTGGGGTATAGAATTGACCTTTACTTTTACCCGATTCAGTGGCGAAATGCTTCATTAGATATTCATAAGCATCTCCAAGAATATCGTCTCCATCAGCACCATTCCCACCAAAATCAAGCTTAGGATCCTCAAAGATTGCCACCAAGTTGGTAAGGCGATCAACCATTTCTTTACCTTTACCAAGCTTGTCCGCATCATTAAAATCAGCAACTGTAATGACACCTACCAAGTCGTTAGCATCAGCCATTTTTCTGATGACAACGTTAGTTTTATCCCCAATTTCCTTGTCGCCTTTTAGCTTCACTAAATCATGAAAGCTCCCACCTACTGGCACTTCGATGAGTGCATCTCTTTTCCCGTAGTATTTATCTGTCACGTATCTCATGAACAGCAATACCAGAATATAGTCTTTATATTGTGAGGCATCCATTCCACCTCTTAATTGGTCACAACTTTTCCATAATCTACTGTATAGCTCACTCTTTTTCATCGCCATATTACTTCACCTTCCGTTACTTATTTTTTGTCAGTATTCCTATTGTATCTACCATCTTCTGGCTTCTGTGCATCTTTAGGTATGGCCCATGCCCAGCCAAGACGGGCTACACCAGGTATCTTCCCTTGCCTACATAAGACTTGTACTCGACGTTCGGTTAAACCCCATTTTTCAGCAGCTTCTTTAGTTGTGATATAATCCATGAACCCACCTTCTTAATTTTTATTAATGTATACTATATATTATAATCGTAGAAACGAACAATAGCAATGAGCAATTGGAAATTATTGATATGTATCTCAACCCGAAATATGACCAACGACAACTACTTCTTTTGCTAAACGGTTGAACCCTTAAAGCAAAACTTTATTTCCATGGGTGAGCTCATTTCATCATCAAAACCTTTTTCACTTAAAACACACCCAAAATCTATCACTTTACTCTCCATCAAAAAATAAATAAACCCCTGAAAACACTGTAAACACGCTATTTTCAAGAGCTTATAAATCTATTTTCTTTCCAGCAGTACAACAGTCTCCACGTGTATTGTCAGCGTCATATCCGAATACGGATAGCTTTACCGCACCTGCATGAAGCTCCGCAGGCAGCAAACAGGACAGTCCGTCAGTGCAGAGCACACGGTTGTATGTTTCATCACATTGGGTAAACTGCACCACCTTGTGAAACTTCTTCCAGTCACCGTCAAATACAAATTTCAGTGTTACAAATGCAATCTGGTCGGAGGCAATCACTTCACGTTCCAGAATCTCAATTTTCTGTCCCTTTACAAGAAATTTCAGCATCATTCCTTCACCTTGTATAATGAACTCGTAGTCAAGTTACGGTCATTATCCTTTCTTATACGATATAATTAACATAGTGTTGTGGATTGGTTTCATCACCTACAGCTTGACTGTTTCTTTGAGGCTCCAACCACATATCTATGTTTTTTTGTTGATAAGTTAGATAACGCTTTGACGTTTGATCTAGGGCAAGGATACATAACATAGAACCATGTGGAACCACAGCCAACTTTTTAAAAAGGATGTGATTTTATGATTTATATTGGCATTGATGTTGCCAAAGATAAGCACGACTGCTTTATCGTTAATTCTGACGGTGAAGTCATCAAGGATGTTTTCACCATCCCTAATACTCTCAATGGATTCAATACTTTATTAGAAGCCATCCCTAATGTATCTAAAGATAAAATTAAAGTGGGACTTGAAGCTACTGGTCACTACAGCCTTAACCTTATGAGATTCATCATCGATAACCAGTTCCCGCTGATTGTTCTTAATCCGCTTCAGACAAACCTTTTCAGAAAAGCTCATACGCTTAGAAAAAGTAAAACAGACAAGATTGATGCCAAACTCATTGCGCTTATGCTGCAGTCAGGTAACTTTAAACCCCACTCAGATGTATCATACCATCTTCGTGAGCTTAAGTCACTTACTAGACATAAATCCCGGATTAAAGACAATCTTGCTAAATACAAAATTTCTCTTCATAGAATTCTTGATATCATGTTTCCTGAGCTTGCTTCGGTCGTTTATTCATTAAATCAAAAATCTACTTATGAACTACTTAAAGCATTTCCTTCTAAACAGGCCATTACTTCTGCACATCTTACTAAACTTACAAACCTTCTAATCAAGCACTCTAAAGGAAAATATCGCAAGGAAAAAGCAATACTTATAAAAGAAACTGCTGCTAAATCAATAGGAACCGACAGCCGAGCTATCTCATTTGAACTTTCTCAAACTTTATCTTTCATAGAAGTTTATTCTAATGAAATCAATAAGATTGATAATGAGATTAAAAGCATTATGGATGAAATTCAAAGTCCTATTCTTACTATTCCTGGTATTTCTTACGGTCTTGCTTCTGTAATCCTTGCTGAGATTGGTGATATAAATCGTTTTGATTCTCCATCCAAGCTTTTAGCTTTTGCCGGTCTAGAACCTTCTACATACGAATCAGGACGGTTTGTCGCCACAGGCATGAAGATGGTTAAACGTGGCTCTTCTTATCTCAGGTGGGCTATTCTTGAAGCTGCTAGATTAGTTGCTATGAGAGATCCAACTTTTAAAGAATACTATCAAAAGAAAAAATCCGAAGGTAAACATCATTATGTTGCTAACTCTCATGTTGCTAAAAAATTAATCAGAGTCATTCACCACTTACTGACCAATAACTTGCAATTTTATCCTCAAAAATAGCCAATAATTCAATTTTTATTTCAGTAGATTTCTCTACTTCTTTTTGTCGTGCAATTTTTTAACTTTAATTTTATTTAGATTATTTTGTTTTTTCTATTGACTTCATATAGTTAGTCTCTTTCCATGTTTTCGTGCTTGTGACATATTCCATGTATCCATCAAGGCACTGGATTTTTGAAAGCGGAGATTCAATATCAACTGCATGGCTGTCCCAGTTTGTATTTTTCTTCACAGCGTTCCAATCAGCAAGAGAACCCTCATAAGTGATTGTGGTCAAAGATTCACAGTAATTGAAACAGCCGCCCACAATTTCCTTGACGTTTCGGGTAAGCGTAAGGTTTTTTAGTTTTGTGCATCGTACAAACATTCTGTCACTAATGACTTTGCCGCCATATCTCACCGTTTCAAGATACTGACACTCACTGAATGCCATTGCACCTACGGTTACCACAGAGGACGGAACGGTTACGGACTTGATTGCCGTTCCTGCAAATGCGTTTACGCCAAGTTCCGTGACACGTTCCGGAATCTTCAGTTCCGTTAAGCCATTAAGACTCTGATGATAAATATATCCATCAATATGCGGCAGAAATGCAGCCTTTTTGATTGCTGTAAGCGTTGTCGGAAGTGATACTGTTTTTAAGTTATCACAATACTGAAAAAGTCGTTCACCAATGCCTGTCACGCCCTCTGAAACAATAACTGACTTGATATTGGAATTATTCTGAAACGGTGACGGATTGCTGTCGGTAGAATAATCGAATGTTGCCCCTGTGCCTTTGAGGAGCAGTCTGCCGTCCGAATAAAGTACAAAATCCACGCTTTGACCGCATTTTCCGATAGAAACCACATCGCCTGTCATCTCATCAATTTTCAGCGTTAACTCGTTTATCTTTGTTGTCAGCTGACCGACTGTGATGTTGTAATCTTTTATCTGCGTCTGAATTTCTGCAAGTTGTGAAAGCATATCTGTAACCTTGCATTTGCCAAGAATACAGCGGACATATCCGCAGAAATTATTGTTTTCTCTGTAATCTGTAATGCTGAGTTCTAATGTGCCTGCATCAAGTCTGATAATGCAAAGGGTGAGATATTTCTTGTAATCTGTATTCTGAAATCTCGGTATTGCAGGATTGGTGGCAGGTGTTCCGGCGAGAATTTCAAAGCTGACATTACGGACGTTTTCAGAAGTGTTGCAACAAATTCCAACCGCCATATATCTCGGCAGGGATTCGTCCACATAGCGAGATAAATCATAGGTGTATGCCGTATCCGAAATGAAATAATGCCCCTGAATCCAAGCCTTTCCGCTGCCTATCGTCAGCTTCAACTTGTTTACAGACAGTTTGAAACACTGCCCGAAGTTGTCCTGAATTCCGTCACAGATAATACTGCCGAGATAGTCGTTGAAATTCTCAGCAGTATATGTTCTGTCAAGATTTTTAGAATTGAAAAATCCGAATGAAAATGCCATGTTAAGCCTCCTTAAATGTCGGTGTTAAATTTCTGCCGTTGTGGTCAAAGCTCTCGATCATTCCGACAAGCTGTATTTTATTCTGTCTGATTCCAAACCTATGATGTTCTACGGTGACAAAATCGCCAACAAAATAGTCCACACCGTATTGAAACTGTGTGGACTGCACTGCGATCTGTGATTCTGATTTTGTTTTTGTGGGTACAAGATTCTGCTTGCCTTTCTCTTTTAGAAGTTCCGAATATTCTTCCTCAGATAATGGTTTTGTTTCGCCATTTTCCTGTTCTTCGTCCGAGATGTCTTTTGCATCAACATACACCTCATATCTGTCAAGCAGGGCAGGTTCAGAATTTGTAAAACAAGTGGTTCTTTTACGCTGTTCACCCTCGCCCTTTCCAAGAACATAGGCAAAATTTCTCTTGACGGAAGTGTCTGTAAAGTAGGTGAAAGACAGCAGATTGTTGTAGCTGTCGGAGAACACAATATGCGGATTTTCCTTCTGCAATATGCTTCTGTCTTCGCCCTGCAACAGGTCAAAAATCATCTCATACTGTTCCTCTGCAATCTTACTCAGACGAATGTTTGCCGTTCCGCCGATTTTTTTGCAAATGGTGTACACCCATTCCATCAAATTATCATAACTGACCTGCAATTTGGTTTCAGTATCCCAGCAAGCACCTTGAATTTTTCCAAGTTTCAAGCCCGGAATCAGCCTGTTTCCGCTTGCTAAAGCGTTGTTTTCTACAGCTTTCTGAACGATTGCACCGTAGGAAGTTTGTGATGTAAAATTTAATGTGGGATAGATGATTCTGCGTTCAAGTAAGCACATTAAAAATCTGCCCTTGATGATGAGATAATCTCCATCTTCTGCATCGGTTTCAAGTTCCACGGATTCAATCAGTCCGAAATGTTCCCTGTCATCATCACGTCCCACAATTCTGCCAGTCTGAAAAATTTCAATATTTCGGGGAGATGCAGCAATGTACACTTCAAAAGCACCGCATTTGTAATATTCAATATCCCATAAAAGCGAAGAAAAACTGTCGCAGACAGCCTCAAGTGAAATATTCAGTTTATCATTCAAGACAGTCATATTGTAAATTTCAATCTGCATTTTCACACCCCTAAGTACGCATTTCGGTGTATCAGGCGAACTTTGATGCGGTTCAGTCCCTCCGATGCCGTCACATAAAATTTGTTTTCGCCCGTTTTCAGATTCAGCCAGGTTGACCCGGAAACAAGGCGGTTGATGATGTTGGTCACAACGCCCTCACGCTCCAGAAGAACGGTTTTGTTGCCCGTTTTTGTAGTTATGGTGATAACATCTCCCTTTTGAATATCGCCTGAAATCTGCATATATTCGTCCGTCAGAGCGTTGTAAATAGTCGGATTTTTCGCAGGTCCTCCGCTGATTTCAAGGGTGAATCCGACCTCATCACCGCTGTTATTGATGGTCATCATATCCTGCGTATTATATGCACCAATCGGAAAAGGCTCATCATTGTCAGGACAGACAAAATGAAATGCACCTCTGACACGGGAATATTCTGCAATCTGCGTTTCAGTGGAGTACCAGTAAATATCGGGACAGAGAATGGAAATCTGCCCATTGGTCAGCTTTTCAAAATTCTCCACCTCGCAGGTTTCCACAATACCCTCAGCATACACAGAAATATTTTTTGTGGAGTAGTATATCTTGATGTAGCGTGACGGCTTGACCACACGATATAGTTCATGCCTGCGAAGTTCCACATCAAAGCCACGCATCTGAAAGGTAATGACGATGTTCCGCTTTTCGATGAATGCGTTATTCAGATAGCTGCCGTTCATTCCTGCATAATTTGAAGTGCTGATTGTTCCTGTTGGCGGATCAAGTCCTTTGATTTTGGAGAACATATATCGGTTTGCAGTTTTGGACAGGCCGATTTTTTGACCTGCTTCGTTTTCAAGAATTAAAGTGTAGAACAAAATTTCACCTGCTTTTCATTGACAAAAAGATGATAATATGATATAATACTTCAAAATTGAACTATTCAAAAAAGAACAGGAGGACATATGAACTTCAGTATTGAAATCCCCAGAAAAATTTCACTTGCATACAGTAAAGTGTGTAAGCCACTTTGTAAAGAACTGGGTTTGTCGCAAACTGCATTTGATATTCTGATGTTTCTTGGAAATAATCCGAAATACAAAAATGCAAGAGATATTGTAGAGATACGCCATATCAAAGCAAATCTGGTATCGGTAAATGTTGAACGTCTGGTTCAGGAAGGCTATTTGACAAGACAGGCTGTAGAAGGTGACAGGCGTAAAACAGAATTACTGTGTACAAAGAAAGCCAAACCAATCATAGAACGAGGTCAGCAATTGCAAAAAATGTTTTTTGAAAAGCTGTTTGTCCATATTGATGATAATATGAGGAAAGCTTTTGAAGAAGTTATGCAGGTTATCAGTAAAAATTCAGATGAAATTTTGGAGGAAAAAGAATAATGGAAACAATAATGACTATTCTGGTTACATTTTTTGCAGGTATGGGTGCAGGACTTGGAACAGGATTTGCAGGAATGAGTGCTGCCGCCGTTATCAGTCCGATGTTGATTACTTTTTTAGGTATTGACCCTTATATGGCAGTCGGTATTGCACTTTCTTCTGATGTGTTGGCAAGTGCAGTTTCCGCCTATACTTATCATAAAAATAAGAATCTGGACATTAAAAACGGATTAATTATGATGGCAAGTGTGCTTGTTTTTACAGTTGTCGGAAGCTATGTGGCAAGTACTCTGCCATCCGCAACAATGGGCGGTTTCTCGGTATTTATGACGTTTCTGCTTGGAATAAAATTTATTGTTCGTCCTGTTATGAACACTAAAGAATCTATGGCGGAAACATCAGCGAAAAAACGTGCTATACAGTCCATTATCTGTGGAATTATTATTGGTTTTATTTGCGGATTTGTTGGTGCAGGGGGCGGAATGATGATGCTTCTGATTCTGACCAGCGTTATGGGATGTGAATTAAAAACCGCTGTAGGCACAAGTGTATTTATTATGACTTTTACCGCATTGACGGGTGCTGTATCGCATTTTACAATTGGCGGAACACCGGATATTCTGACATGGGTATTGTGCATTGTGTTTACGCTGATATGGGCAAGAATTGCGGCAGTATTTGCAAATAAGGCAAAGCCAAAAACATTAAATCGTGCTACAGGTATTATTCTTGTGGTGCTTGGTGTCGTTATTATGGGATTTCGATTTCTGCACTAACTTTTAAATATCCACCGCATTCCTCGTCTGCCTATAAATCTCCAGCCGTGACAGTGCTTTCGGACTATTGTTGGTCTGATTTACTGTGCGGCTGTTGTCATTATAGTAGTTATTTACCACTGAGCCGTTTGCATCACGGCTCAAAACCGCTCATTGACTTTTGAGAGTGGAATGTGATATAATTGGGTATATGCTGTAGGGCGTGACAGCCCTATAAATCGGGATTTGATGAGGTTATCAAATAGTTCTAACTCTTCTTTTTTGTAGTTTACTATAGCATTAATTCTATCAAGGATCTCAACACATTTTATTTGTTCTTGATACGATAGATTCTTAATCTTTGTTTCTGCTAAAGTCCCTTTATTGATTGCTTTAAATGTACTTCCTGTACCTTTATTTTGAAGTTCTTCAGTCCTATATTTCAAGTTATAATATACAAATTTGAGGTTAACATTTTCTTTTATGGTTATTCCAGCTAGACCCCTACCAATACAGCACTTTTCAGTAGAAAAATTAAGTGCACCTATTGGTGCTCTTACAGAAATCAGTAATGAATCTCCTTCAACTACTTTTTTAGGTTCCGTACACCACTTTCTAACTTTTGGATATAACTCACCAAAGTCAGCATTTCCCTGAAAGAAAGGTAGTCCTTCTTTGTCTTCATTATAACTACTAGAGTTGGGTGATTGTCCCATATTTAGCTCGCATATTTCTTGTAATTCAATCCTGTCTTCTCTCATAATCATCCCTACAAATCTAAATTTAGCAGCGTCTTCAATTCTGCTTTTAAATTATCAATTTCACTATCAATTTCATCAATTCTGTTCATTATTACTGAAGGTTTTTCATATTCTACCCTGTCATATTCAACTTCTTTGTACTTGTTGATTGAGAGGTCATATCCATTGTCTTTAATTTCTTTTTTTGTAACATAGAACGACTTTTCAGTTCGTTTTCTGTTCTTTTCATTCTCTAGATTATGATAACGGCTGATAATATCAGGAATATCATTACTGTCGACTGGTTGACGCTTATCATCCAGTGACAACCCATCTGCATGCATATCATAAAACCACACATTATCTGTGCCACCTGCACCTGTCTTTGTAAATATCATGATAGCAGTTGAAACCCCTGCATATGGTTTGAAGACACCACTTGGCATGGAAATAATGCCATGTAAATGATGGTTTTCAACGATTTCTTTTCGAATGGATTTATGAGCATTAGAACTACCAAAAAGGACACCATCTGGCACAATAGACGCACAGCGACCACCTTTTTTAAGCGTTCTAAGGAATAATGCTAAAAAAAGGAGTTCTGTTTTTTTCGTTTTAGTGATTTTAAGTAAATCTGCAGCCACACTTTCATGATCAAGTGAGCCTTTAAAAGGTGGATTGGCAAGAACTAATGTATATTTTTCATCATCAATGTTCTTTTCCGATAAAGAATCTCTATATTCAATATTTGGTTTTTCAACACCATGAAGCATCATGTTCATGGCACCAATACGAAGCATGGTTCTGTCCATATCGTTACCAAAAAACATATCGTTGTTATAGTGGTCTTTTAATTCTTTTATGGCAAACAAATCTTCATTGTTTCTTTTAAGGTATTCGCCTGCCTCTACTAAGAAACCGGCTGAGCCTGCTGCAGGGTCAACAATAATATCTGTTGGAGTTGGTTGCATCAGCTCCACCATCATTTTGATGATATGTCTTGGGGTTCTAAACTGTCCATTGGTTCCTGCTGTTGTAATCAAGAAATACAGTGGCTGTGTTCTAGCATCACCAGACCCCTTGGTCATAACATCAAAGAGTTTTCTATTAGGCTGAGTGTGCAACTCATCAAAGACCACCCCATGGATATTAAAGCCATGCTTTGAGTAGGCTTCAGCTGACAGCACCTGATAAAAGCTATTGGTAGGTTGAAAAACGATCCGTTTTGTTGCCGACAGAATCTTAACCCGTTTACTCAGTGCTGGGCTCATACGAACCATATCAGCAGCTACTTCAAATACGATGGATGCTTGTTGCCTGTCAGCGGCACAGCCATAAACCTCGGCTCTTTCTTCGCCATCACCACAAGTAAGCAGTAATGCGACAGCTGCTGCTAGTTCTGATTTCCCCATTTTCTTTGGAATCTCAATATAGGCTGTATTAAATTGTCGATAGCCATTGGGCTTAAGCGTTCCAAACAAATCTCTAATAATTTGCTCTTGCCAATCAATGAGTTCAAATGGTTTTCCAGACCACTTTCCCTTGGTATGGCTTAAGCACTCAATAAAGTTGACCGCATAGTCTGCAGCATCTTGATCATAAATGGAGTCCTTCGCCATAAAAGGAGTCGGCTTATACTTCTTTAATTTCCTGATTGCGGTCACCTCCCTTCAAAATGAGCATAAAAATAGACCTGCATCCAGCAAGCCTTATTACACTTTCTATACGAGAAACAGAGCCAATGTTGGCACTGTCCTCTGTTACTATTTAGTTGTGTTCTAGCAATAAGATTGCAAGCGCAATTTCTGCATCCTCATCCACAGGTTCAATGTCCCAACCACGGTCATAATTTGCAATGATCTCTCCCTTGCGCTTAAGCATCAGCTTTGAGATGCGTCCATTGTCAATGCCAAATTTTGAAACTTCCTCATAGCACTTTACCCAGTAACAGATGATGCTGTCATGAACTTTAATGCTACCTTCTTTCCACACGGTTTTATTCCTCCTTGCCTGTCAGAATGAATCGGGAATAGGCCTCAACGTTATCTGCAAGGTAAATAAGTAGCTCGTCATATCCTTCCCTCAGAGCGATTTCCTGTACTTTTCGTACATCAAACATATTGGTTTCACCAGAATCTCGAATGGCAAGAATCTGTTCTTTTATCTCATTTGTCATCCTCAATCCTCCTGCACAGGTCTTCACCAAAAGCTACTGAAAGGCTAGAGCCTGAATCCCAACGCACCATAATAGAACCAATATCGTCAACTCCTACAACTGTTCCTTTTGTGCCAATCCTAGGCGCTTGAATATCATCCATTCTTAGGAGTTCTACTCGGCATCCTGCAGGGTACTTCTCCCGAAGGTTTTCCAGTTGTTCTTTACTGATTATTCTCATCTCTTGTTCCTCCTTTAAATGCCGATGAACCTGTTAAGTTTCTAAGCAGTATTTTTCGCTCTTCTTTGTATTCTTTGCCAATAAAGCCAAGGCGAAGTAGAAAGCATCTGAATGCGTATTTCTCATTCTCTATGTCTTTCTCTTTTACCGTGATGCGTTTCTGATTTATCGCCATGTCGCATAGAGCAGAAATGAAGTGGTTATATGCTTTAATCTCTTCTGGGGTTGGTAACTCTTCAAACCAAGGAAATGAAACCTCATCCTCAGAAACTTCAATCGGTAACTTCTCTACATTAAGTGCATGTCGGATAAGTTCTCTTTTTGCCTCAACAAGTGCTTGTAAGTTTTCAAGTGCCCTCTCAGCAAAACTGCTCCTTGGCATGGAAATTGTAAGGCTAAATGCCTCGCTGTCTGCCATTTGTTCGCCCTCAGTGGCGCTTATCTCTTCCTCAGCAATAAATCCCTCGCTGGCTAAATGAGCTGCCACACGTTCGATTTCTCCGCTGTCTACTTGGCTGCCAAGTTCAAGATTTCCATTCTTGTCGATGATAAAGTCACTTACCTCATAAGCCATACTAGGCATTCCAAGGTACTTAGCTTTAAATCCTGTGAGATTACTAAGAGCTGTGACCAGCCTTTTTCTTTCTGCTCCTGTTACATTGTATTTAATGACCATGTACAAAACCTCCTTTGTTTTGGTATGTACATATATCACTCTAAAACACTTATATAGCAAGCTTTTTATCGCTTATTGGGTGCAGAAATAAGTTCTAAGTCATTCTCTCTAATTGTGTATACCAAACAATGCCTGACAGCACAAAACACACATTCGGCAGAGCCACACCATTACCCCACATCTTATATTCCGCAGAATCTGAATGTGGGTTTCTAAGCCATTTACTTATTTGCTTTAAGGTCTTAGGTTTTACATATTTACCCGTTGCCTTACGATACATTTCAAAGATGTCATACCACATTTGAAGGTCTTTCATCGTTGGATTATCTATTCCTAGATCACTGCACCACCAGTCTGGAAAACCTTGCAGTCTTGCACATTCGGTTGGTGTTAATCTTCTCACCGTATAGTCTGCACAGCCATTGTCATTGATCAGTGGTGGGTCTTTATAATCTGTTGCCACTAATGTGTTTGCCAGTTCTTCATTAGCCTGTGTGAAGTGAGAATTCTTACTTGCTGAGTAAGTGGGAGTTGCTACTGCACTCGGTCCTTGTGCATTCAAGGTTGAGTTAATCCCATCTTCAGTAATGCCAAGGTTTCTAGCATAATTTTTGCCACAGTTAAATGACTCCCTGTCAATGGCATAAACAACAGCGTGTTTATCTACGGTATTGAGAGTGAAGCTCACTTCTTCATTTACACCATCACCTTGTGGTCCATTTTTGTCCGTTCTTCCTATCATAGAACCTTGCAAGGCATAAGACTCTACCACTGCAATACCACCTTGATTGCTATCAGGAGCATTTCCTGATGTATCAATGGTTCTGGCTGTATCACTCTCATAAACATTTGAACGTGCATTGATTGTTCCTTCTGAAGTAAATCGCACATCATAGGTTTTAGGATTTTCAACGACAAAAGGCTGATTGTTTCCACCTGTTCCATAAGTGGCTGAAATAGTTGGTGCAACATCAATCGGCCCAGTAAAACGAGTGTCCTTTCCATGATTATCGAAAACAGCAGAGTCCATCACACATGGTGGATGATTTGATTTAGCCCTTAATGTACAAGTAATATCCTCTGTGACATCCATACGATTTCCACCTTGGTCATTTAGGCAGATTGTGCCTGCCTCTCCAGTGCTGTCTGCAATGTTTCTGGCAGTTCCTTGCCACGAGTGGATGCTCTCCTTAGAATACCCAGACAAGCCTTCTGACTTAAATAGTATTTCTCCGGCACCCCTACCTGTAAAATCTGCGACAAGAAAGATTCGTTTTCTTCGTTGGGGAACTCCCCAGTATTGAGCATCAAGCACTCTCCAGGCAAGGGAAAAATCATCTCCCATAATACTTCCTGCTTGTTTCCACTTATCAGCTTTAGGAACTGATAGGGTTTCATCCTTGATGTGGCAGATGCCTTCAAGGACACATCTGAAATCTTCTCCTTTGTTTGATGAGAAGGCTCCAGGTACGTTTTCCCAGACAATATATCTTGGTTTTTTGCCATCTGTAGCACACCTCATTTCTTTTACAATTCGAATGGCTTCATAAAAAAGACTTGAACGTTTTCCATCCAGGCCATCACGCTTACCTGCTATGGATAAATCCTGACAAGGTGAGCCAAAAGTAATAATATCCACGGGTTCTATCTTGCTGCCATCCATACAAGAAATATCACCATAATGTTTTATAAAGGGCAGTCTTTTGGTGGTCACCCTAATAGGAAACGGTTCAATCTCCGATGCCCATATTGGGGTAATACCAGAGATTAAACCGCCTAAAGGAAAACCGCCTGAACCGTCAAAAAGACTGCCAATGCTTAGTTTATCCATCAGCTACCTCCAATTCATCGTAGTCATAGCTAAGTCCATCTCTTTGGACTTTTACTTCTTTGGAAGTGCCTACTTGCTCAATGTAGCGTTTAATAATGACATCACAGAACTTCTCATCTAATTCCACCGTGTAGCAGATTCGTTCTGATTGCTCACAGGCAATTAAGGTACTGCCACTACCTCCAAATGGATCAAGCACGATGGTATTACTCATAGATGAATTTAAAATCGGATAGGCAAGAAGAGGAACAGGCTTCATGGTAGGATGGTCACCATTTCTCTTTGGCTTATCAAACTCCCAGATAGTAGTTTCTTTTCTGCCTGTATACCACTGATGTTTACCTTTCTTTTTCCATCCAAACAGCACTGGTTCGTGTTGCCATTGATAGGGAGAACGACCCAGAACAAGCGAATCCTTCTTCCATATACAGCAACCGGACAAATAAAAACCGGCATCCGAGAAGGCTTTTCTAAAGTTAAACCCCTCGGTGTCGGCATGGAATACATAGATGGAGGCATCGTCTGCTAGTGCTTCTTCGATATTGATAAAGGCATCTAAAAGGAATTGATAAAAAGCATCGTTTGCCATATGGTCATTTTTTATCTTTCCTGCAGTACCTTCATAATTTACATTGTAGGGAGGATCTGTCACACACAAGTTAGCCTTATTTTTATTCATGAGTAAATCATAGGTTTCCTTCTTGGTTGAATCACCACAGATGAGCCTGTGTCTACCAAGAGTCCATATATCACCAAGCTTACTGAATGCAGGCTTTTTTAGTTCTTCCTCCACATCAAAGTCGTCATCATGAATACCGTCTTTCAGCGTGTCCTTAAACAAATCATCCAGTTCTTTAGGATCAAATCCAGTTAGTGACACATCAAAATCGACACCTTGTAAATCACCAATTAATAAAGCGAGTTTATCCTTATCCCAATCACCACTGATTTTATTAAGGGCAATATTTAGTGCCTTTTCTTTTTCCTCATCCATTTCGATGATGACACATTCAACTTCGGAGATTCCCATATCAATGAGAACCTTCAATCTTTGATGCCCACCTACAACATGGCCGGTCACCTTATTCCAGATAACCGGCTCTACGTATCCAAATTGCTCAATGGAGCGTTTCAGTTTTTCATACTCTGCATCTCCAGGCTGTAAATCTTTACGAGGATTATACTGAGCAGGGAGAAGGTCTTTGACATTCTTTTTTTCAATTAGCATACCTATCTACCGCCTCCCTTAATTCCTTGTAGTAGTCCAAAAACTCCCATGAATTTAATCCATATCTGAAATGACCGTAAGTCGCTGTATCTGCGTAAATGACATCCGTCAACCTTAACTTCTCAATAATGGCTGCAGGTCTAAGGTTGAATACATCCAAAACAGCAGAGCTAAGAATATTCTCGTCAACCTTACCTGTTCCAAAGGTATCAATCTCGACAGCAACTGGATCTGCTTTTCCAATGGCATAAGAAATAGCAACCTGGCAGCGTTCTGCAAATCCACAGTGAACAATGTTCTTTGCGATGGCTCTTGCCATATAGGCACCACTGCGATCTACTTTTGTTGGATCCTTTCCTGAGAAAGCACCCCCACCGTGGGCAGCAAGACCGCCGTAAGTATCTACCATTATCTTTCTTCCCGTTAGACCTGTATCTGCAGCGGGTCCACCCTCTACAAATCTCCCACTTGGATTGATGAGAATTTCTGTTTCATCATCAAAGTGATATTTTTCAAAGACAGGCCAAAGCACCTGAGAGATGACTTCATTTCTTAAAACATCTAAATCTTTATTTGCACCATGTTGAACAGAGACAACAATTGCCTTGATTCGTTTTGGTTTATCATCTTCATATTCCACCGTTACTTGTGCCTTACCATCTGGACCAATATCTTTAATCACGCCATTCTTCATCACCTTATCCAGCTTTTCGCAGATAGCATGGGATAAGACTAAGGGGAGAGGTAACTTCTCACTGGTTTCATTGGTGGCATAGCCATAAACTGTACCTTGGTCACCAGCTCCTAACATGGAATACCACGAAGTATCTCCCTCACGGGATTCCAAGGCCCTATCTACACCGCCGGCGATATCTTTACTTTGTTGATGCACATAGACAAAGACCAGAAATTTTCTCGGATTGTAGCCTACTTCCGTTAGGACGTTCCGAACCACTCGTCTAATATCAATCTTCTTTGAACAGGTTATTTCACCGGCAACTATGATGTGTCCTTTGGTTGCCATTACCTCACAAGCCACACGTGAGGATTTATCTTTTCTTAAACACGCATCTAAAATGCTATCTGATATAAGGTCACATAACTTATCAGGGTGACCTTTACATACACTTTCACACGTTCTATATTTTTTCACTTTTATTTTCCTTTCCGAGCAGATAATAACCGCTCCATTAAATCGTCTTGCGGACTTCTTCCACCAAACTCAACAGAGCAGTTTTCTTTTACAATCTGGTAGATTTGATACCAACACTGATTGACCTGCTTCATGTATTCACGGCTCATAGCAACATAAGGTGATGCGATGGCAGCTGATGTAGTTGGGTGCTTTGCAAGAAATCCATATTCTGAAATACACTCCTCGCACTGAATCCAACGAGAGACGCTCATGGCATACTGCTCGATAAGCTGGTTGTTTACTAACATTTCGCAGCTACGGTCTTTTAGCCATCTGTAAGTTTCTATATAAATATCTTCTGCACAGAGGTCTTTACCATTTTTCTGAGCAGCCTTCAGATAATCCTTAACAGCCGGAACATCGGCTCCTTCCATTTCTGTTGGCTCTGGAAGTACCATGGCACCATTTAATCTGCCATCAGCAATTTTATCTGTTAAAGCTTTTGATTTTCTTCCTGCACCAACACGCTGACCACCTCTTGCTGTACCGTCCTTTGCCATTTTTTCACCCCACTTTCCTAAAAGTCTTTAATACCCCCTTTGATTTCTGATTTTTCCACACAAGACCCCAGGCCGTTGTCCGCTATAAAAGGTCTAGAGATTTGACCCGCCCCTTGGGTTAGTCTCTAATCCGTCTATCTCCAAGATCTAAATGAATCTTGTTGTGACAGGACTTACATAAAGACATCAAATTGTTTCTATCATGCGTACCACCTTGAGAAATCGGAAGGATGTGGTGGATTTCATCGGCAGGAGTAAGCCGACCATTCTCTTTACACTTCTCACACAAGGGATGTTCCTGGGCATAGCGATCACGGATCCTTTTCCAGGCTCTGCCATACTTCTTGTTGATATCCTTTGAGCGCTGGTACTTGTCATAGCGTCTACGCTCTACGACTCGATGCTCTTCACAGTACTGACCATCCGTTAAGTTGGGACAGCCTGGACTGCTGCAAGGTCGCTTAGGTTTCCTTGGCATCGTTTCACCTCGCTTTCTGGGCATAGAAAAAGCCCTGCAGGGCATGGCCCACAAGGCTTGGTAAGTATTCTATCTTGCTGATTATAATGTATCACATCAGCAAGGTGCTTATCTCTGCTTAAAAGTGCTCATTGTTGTTCAACTTTTGAATAATGATTGGATTCTCAGGTAAAACAACGTGGTTCAGAGCATTTCCATGCCACCTACGAATGGTACTCTTATCCGCATTCAGCTCATCACCAATTTGCTCCCAGGTAAAGTTATGAACATAACGGTAGCGTAAAACCATGCGTTCATCGATATCAGTGACTTGATTAATCACATCTCTAATCTCCGCTTTAAGGGCTACAAGATGATCCACCTCATTGTTAATCTTCTCTTGTAATTCTTCAATTCTTTCAAGATATCTAATAAACAAAGCATCTGTGTGACGTGTTGTTTGTATCCTCTCGCCCCAACTAGGGGATGAAACGCTAGTGGACAGCTCCCATAAGCGTTCCATTTCCTCAAGATTTGACTGTATCCGTTTATCTAACCTGTAGGCTTGGTGTAAATATTCTTTTGCTTTCATTGTTCGCTCACCTCCGCTTGTAGCTTTTTGATTAGGATTTCTCCATCAACAGAGGTAAGTTCTCTATACCAATCAGAGCGGAAGAACCTCTCCACCTCGTTTTTCATATCTTGTGCCGGTCCATACTTTGGACGCTTTCTTAGTTTCTTTAAGGCTGTCCGATAATCTTTAACAGCCATTAAAATGATGGCATTGGCTAAGTTTTGATAAGCATCACTCATCGCACCACCTCCAGCTTTGCTTTTACAGCATTAATTAAGGCGGCTTGTGTTTTTTCTTTTCTTGTAAGTGCCAAGATGACATCTTCATCAATAGTGTCTTTGGCAATGATGTGGTGAATAACAACCGTCTTGTTTTGACCTTGTCTGTAGAGCCGGGCATTGGTTTGCTGATATAACTCCAACGACCAAGTCAGCCCAAACCATATGAGGGTAGAACCACCGCTTTGAAGATTCAGCCCATGACCCGCACTTGCTGGATGAATCACTGCAATCGGGATACTGCCATTATTCCAATCCTCAATATCCTTTGATGTTTTTATTTGCCTGACGGGGAATCTATTGTTTATTCTTTCTAAATCATGCTTGAACCAATAGGCTACAAGAACAGGCTTGCCATTAGCTCCTTCAATTAAATCTTCGAGGGCATCTAGCTTTTTATCATGAATGATGTGTGCTTTGTTCTCACTATCGTATACTGCACCATTTGCCATCTGTAGCAGTTTTCCAGAAAGGACTGCCGCATTAACAGCATCAATTTCTTCATCACCTAAGTTAGCCACCATGTCTTCCTTAAAATCTGAATAGACTTTCC
>VEMY01000053.1 GCA_009711825.1 Bacillota bacterium
AACTACTGGGTCTGGAGTCCACGAAAAAAGAGGCGTTGGCGTTACAGGAGGAATATCTGGCAGGTTTAGATGCTGGCAAAACCTACAGTCCGTGGTTTGGCCTGGAAGGCCAATTCTACATGAACATAACGGAAAAGCTCCAATGGCAGCACCATCCGTTTCTCGAGTATCCGGTCTGGGAAAAGGGGTTCCGGCGTATTTACACCCAGAAGTCCTACTGTTACCGGCCTGGCCATTGGTTGGTGCTCAAACTCCGGGACAATAAGGCCGGCAGGGAGGTGCGGGATAAGGTAAAGGCAACTTTTCCAGAGGAAAGAATGGGGACCAATGTCCCTATGCCGCTGGAGTCGGAAATGATTCTTAAACTGCGCACGGTAAAATACTGGCTTCACTGTTACTCATACTGGCAGATACAAGCTGATCCGAAACCGAATTTGCTCCATGGTGCGTACGCAGCAGCCGAGGAGATTTTGCAACACTGCCCCCATCTATATATCGGTGATGATGTTTACATCTGGGAGGAGATGGCGCGGTATTGGGAGGACTTGAAGGAACTGAATAATGCTGCCCGCTGCCTGTTGAATCAAGCCCAGCTGCAACCAGGGAAAACAGAGGCCTGGTTAAACCTGGGGGCGATGTACTATGGTGCAAGTTTGTATGGACCTGCTGCTGCGGCCTACCTGCGTGGATTAAGATTCGATCCCGATGATTGCTATATCAAACACAATTTGAACAATATCATCGAAGACAAATTTGCAGTTGCCAAGGCGCGCGTGTATTTTAACCAATGCTTAGAGGAGGACCCGGATCCGTTTAATTTCCTTATCGCCGGAGACTTCCATTGCCTGATCGGAAAATATGATGCTGCGGCTCGAATATACCGGAAGGGAGCGAGGGTGGCGGATTCTGGCAACCGGGCTAAGCTGCGTTGCTTAACAGAACTAGCGGAAATCTACTTTGCAAAAAATGATTACGCCCAGGCCGAGATAGCAGTGGATCAAGCGCTGTCAGTTTGGCCCGATGATGATGTGGCCCTGGAGTTAGCGGTAAAGCTAGAGCTTGCTAATGGAAACAATGTCGAGCTAAAAGAATATGCCCGCAGATTGGTGCGGGTTCAACCTAACTCGGTGGTGGGTCAAAGAGCCCTGGCCCGTTGCTTGCTAGCCCTAGGTGAAGCAAAGGAAGCGAAGCAGCACGCGATGAAGGTTAAGAAGATTACCCAGGAAATGAGCAGTTAATTACTATGAAACCGCCTCTGTTGGGGGGGCGGTTTCATCAAAAAGAATCAAGCTAAATCAAACTTTTCTACACTTTGGTGGTAACGGCTTCAGCCGCTGAGTGAGCCTCAACCAATATTCGCTAAATTACCCAGTATGGTATTATAGAAGTAGAATGTTGGAGGAGGACTGGCGTTGTGGAACTGAGTCTAAGAGAAATTCAGGCCGCGGCAGGGGCTATTGGCCTTAAGGTGGAAGACGGCAGCCTGTTGGGTAAGGGGGCAGCCAACATGGTGTATGCCCTGGATTCCCGTCATGTGTTGCGAGTGCTCTACAGCGAGGATTCGGCGGACCGAGAATGCTTTTTGAAGGAGATGGAGGTTTACCGGGTGCTCACCGAGAATCCTGCTCTACTGCTTCCTAGAGTGCTCCATTGGGAGGTAACTGGCCGCCCTTGGGCAATAATGCGCAGGGTAAAGGGCCTCCCCCTTTTGAACTTATGGCAAACCATGAAGCCAAACATAAGGGTAGAATTGCTCAAGCAATTGGCTAACCAGCTTCGACTGATCCACGGTTATAACTTTGATGAATTCGAGCTTTCGGAGAAATACCTGTTGGACTGGCCGCTAGTCATGGCCGAAAAGCGAGACTTTGTAATTAAACTAACAACCCGGCCAGACTTTCCTCAATTGGAACCTACTCTGATGCAGTGGCTGCTTGCCTGCCTGGATGAGGAGCCACAAGAAGCAGTTTATCAACCGGTGCTTCTCCACCGGGATATGCATATGGAGCATATATTTGCTCAAGGGACTAATCTTACTGGGATTATCGACTGGGGCTGGTCGGCTTTTGGCCCATGGGAATACGATCTCCGCCATCTGGTTCTGGAGCTGAGCTTGAAGGACATGGAGCTGTTTCTAAATGAGTATGGAGTAGATGAAAAGTTTTCTATCCGGAAAATACAGAAGTATGCAGTTTTGGCTTGGTTCGAGGGGATGGAGCATGCCATTGAGCATAATGTCCCAAAACTACAAGAGTGGCTTATCCGGTCTTGTGTAAAATTGATGGAATTTGGCGAGTAAACAAATTTAGGATATAAGAGCCTTATCCCAGTTGAATAAAGAATTAATTAAAGAGGGGGTTAGTATGTTAAACAAAGCAATATCGATAGCTGCGCTGGCTCATGCCGGGCAGGTTGATAAGGGCCATTCTCCTTATATCCTTCATCCGTTACGGGTCATGCTGGCCATGAATACAGAACTTGAGCGAGTTTGCGCAGTGCTCCACGATGTAATCGAGGATTCAACTGTCACCTTGGATGACTTACGTCAAGAGAAGTTTTCGGAAGAAGTTATCGAAACTCTGAGTGTTTTAACTAAACGTCAGAACGAAGATTATGACGCCTTTATTGACAGGGTCCTGATGAATGAAACTGCCTGCAGAGTGAAATTGGCAGATATTGAAGACAACATGGATTTGAACAGAATACCTAATCCTGGAGAAAAAGACAGGGCGAGACTGAAAAAATATAAGGCTGCTAAAGAGCGAATTGAGGACAGATTACAAATGTAGTTCTGCTCATCTGACCCAAAACGGATGTGCTTGTGCTTATTAGCCCTTCTCAAATTTTTGGGGTGAACAGCTCCGTAGTAAGGAAGAGCTGTATAAGGGCAGGGCAAGCGGCAGTTGCAGACAGTAATGCTTAACTCGTGTGTTTTAATGCTCTGAGATGAATGGTCTCATGTATTTATGGAGTCCCCGGAAAATCTGGGGACTCTTGCATTGGTTCCGGGGTATAAGCCCGGGATTTTCTTGTTTTGTGGGGCTTTTTCACTTGAGCTTGTGTTTTGACTTGGTTAAATCTGGGGGCGATGTACAATAGAGCTAGATTGTATGGACCTGCTTCAGTGGCCTACCTGCGCGGATTGAAATCCGCGACAGCATTAGCCAGATTTTTGGCCACGAATACGCCCATCTGTGGTTCTACCTACTTAACTTTGATGAGACATTAAAACGCTATAACAAATTTCATACCTGCACAGCGATTACTGACAGGTTTACCGCTTTTTTTGAAGGGTTTGCCGAACATTTGCAGATTGTTACCCGGGATATGAGCAGCATTGAGTATGAGCGCGGCATAGACAACGAGATTTGGGATCATGCAATGGATGTCAATGCTTGGCTCTGTTATCGGGATGAACAACTGCGTTATCATGGGGTGAAAAATAATCGCTTTGTCTATCATACTGCCCTGCCGGAGCCAGCAGAGTTTGATTCTTATGCGGACCTGCATATCGCCCATATTGCATCATCGTCTTTTACCCCAGAGCGGGTTAAAAACGGCAGCCAAGTGATAGCGTCAGAAGGGGCAATCGCCTCGGTCTTTTACCATATCTATGAAAGTGAGTTATTTAAGAACCAGTACTGCTCTGATGAATTTTACCAACTTTTTGGAACAGCTGCGGGGCAGGTCAATCCAACCCAGAACTTGTACCTGAAAATTTTCCATGCCTTGGCCCAAACAGACCTAACAAGCTCCACCGCCTTCCTTGAGTTCATCAACAACTATGGCCAATGTTTCCCCGAGGAACGGGAGGGGATAATCAAGCTTTTCCTGGAGCTTACCCATTACACTACAGTCAGTGGTCGGGCTGCTGCAGTTTTTGGCAACCTGTACCGCATCGGTCGTCGAGGTCGCATGGAGGAATTCAAACAGGCATATCTTGAGGCCAGGAGCTTTAAAGACGCAATGCTCAAAGAAGTGCTGGCAGGAGAAAGAAACCTGGACCAGGCAGTTCATTCAGAAGAATGGGTCCAGAGTGAGAAGCTCATTCCGCCAGTGCCCTGGGAGGACACCATGATACCCTATGCATTTGACATGAATGCAGCCACCGAGGTAGACCTTCTGGCGCTGGAAGGAATGACTCTGGAAAAAGCTAGAGCAATGATTAAAGAGAGGCAATAGCATCAAATGTCAGTTTTGTGTCAACGCTTTGTTGGCAGGTTTATTCTTCATTATGTTGAATATAATGTCTCATTAAAACAAGATTGCGCTATTAGCATTACGTAAAAGTTCGATAACGAGGGTAGTAATTTGCAAGGGATGATTTGGAGGTAGAAGATTGTGCTAAAATTTCATAAATGCAGATGCGCGTGGGTGATTGCCCTGTTACTCCTTTTCACTACTGTGTTGTCTGGCTGTGGCGGAGAAGAAATGCTTGTTCCGGAAATGGTGTTGGTGAAAGCCGGCCAGTTTCAGATGGGCGATGAGGTGGGAGACCTGTGGGATGGATCGCGGCCAGTGCACACTGTAACCCTCACTTATGATTATTGGCTTGGCAAATATGAGTTGACCTTCGACGAGTACGATGAGTTCTGTGAGGCAACAGAAAGGCCCCCTGCCTATGACCACGGATGGGACAGAGGGCGGAGGCCAGTAATTTATGTGAACTGGCGAGATGCAATTGCCTATTGTAACTGGTTGAGCGAAGTGGAAGGGTTTCAGCCAGCATATAATCAGGCGGGCGAGCTCCTGGACTCTGATGGTAATGTAACAACTGACATCACCAAAGTGTCAGGCTACCGCCTGCCCACGGAAGCTGAATGGGAATATGCAGCATCCGGTGGCCATGAAGCTGACCCCGATGAGCCAAGGTTTTTGTTTGCCGGCAGTAATGATATTGACGAAGTGGCCTGGTATTTCAGCAACTCTGGCGAGTATATTTTTACTGGCGAATCTCTGGGTTATAATTATTCCAATCACGGGGCCTCCCATATCGAAGGAATGTCGACCCAGGAGGTGGGCCAAAAGAAACCGAACCAGCTGGGCATTTATGATATGAGCGGAAACGTGTGGGAGTGGTGTCACGATTGGTACGGGAATTATTCTGGTGAAGATAGGACCAATCCGATTGGGGCTTCGGATGGGCATACCCGTGTCATGCGAGGCGGCAGTTGGTTCTTTGGCGTCAACGACTGTCGGGTCGGGTGCAGGCTATACAGGAGCCCACATGATAAGCTTTTCCGCTTGGGTTTCCGGATTGCAAGAACGGCATCTTAATACGTATGTCCCGCTTTAGGGAAGCGGGGTTTTGCGTGTTAGGCGAGATATGGCAAACTATACTTGAGAGTCAAGACGATTGGGAAGGGGGAGGGTACTATGAAAGCTCATGTATGGAAAATTATCGCCATGATTGGGGCACTTATTCTAATAGTTAACATAATCTATTTCGGTGTTGAGATGCATAATATCAACAACCAAAATACCTGGTTCCTTCGCGAGATGCAGCTGCAGTTTGAAGATATGCCGGAAGAAACATACCAGGCAGCTTTGCCAACGTATATGAGTTTGGCAAAACACAGTGCTGTCAGCGGATTTGCTTACAGAATGATTTTTGTTGTCGGGGTCACAGTGTTGGGTGTTGGGTTGACCAAATACAGGGAACGGAATTTAGATAAACCTGTAACGCTCATTTTATTGAAAGTGTTATTCTTCTTTATGTATTTGATCGGTTTTGCGTTCGTTGGTAATCGAGTGCTGATGCTCTCAGGATTTGCAGTATTAGTAGCCAGTGTCTTTGTTTTTGTTTGTTCTCTGGTTTTGGCGCAAGTGACAGTTAATTATATCGCCCGTCCCATGGACTGAAAGTGCATGCGGAAACTAGGGCTGTACAGCAAAGTGCAAGAGATGTGGTATTTCTTGCACTTTTTCGTGTCTCACTATCCTTGCAGGCAGACTAACGATACTATCCAAGGTTGCAGCTCCATGGCCTGCTATGTTTTTTGTAGTTACTATCGGGCTATTGATACACTGGGCAGAAATAGAGCTAAAAGTAGTAACAATACTATGCAGGCAACGGCTAATTTTATGTGACTATTCTCAGTCAATGTAACAATCAACCCCTTTAAAATATACGACAGCTGTCGAAACCCTTAATACTCTTAGTGTAATTTTACAGGTTATTCCCCAGGGTAACCTAAAGCTAACCTAAAGTTTAGCTAAAGTTTACCTAAAGTTTGCAAAAACCTCCTAGCGCTCACGCCTTTTCTGTCTGTTATCCCGTGGTTTGGCGTTGTCGGGACCGGACGCGTCAGGTTCGTCGTTGCCGGGACCATTTTTAGGCACATCTTTGTGTTCTCGAATCGCTCTGTTGATCTCTCCGGCCGACTTGTTTAGCCATTCTTCAACATTTATATCTCCGGGGTCACCCGCATTTTCTTGAAGTCTTTCAACCAAGTGTAATTTCCCGGGACTAACGGCTAACTCTCTTGCGTGTTCATAGTCTGTTTTGCTAATAGTTAATGTAATAACTTCGGCATCTCGGTTATTGTTACTGAGCTTGTTTTGTATGCAATGTTTTAGTCTTACCGCCAGTGCGGAGGATTTTTGCTCCCGGGGCATTGAGGCAGTAATGAGAATGCTATTGGCTTCATCCGCAGAGATTAAATCCTGCTCAACTAATTTTTCTGTGGTCAGTGCAACCGCCCGGTCAATTGACTTGTTTTTTACGCTTAACAGGGCGAGTAAGTCCTCTCCAGCCGGGTTTATTGCTTGGGCAGCGATGACCCGGTCAAAAATATTAATTGAATATTCAATTGAAGGGTTAATATCAATAGTCACATATCCAGAAGGGGTAAAATAGGAAAGGACACCGACGATGACGAAAGCTAAAACAGCGGCAGCGCTAATGCCCAGCTTTAGTAGTGGTGAATTGGCTTGCTTCCGGGGTTGTAGGATTACAGTTTCGCCCACCCGATAATCTTTGGCTTTAACTTTTTGGACGTCACCATTCTCGGTGAGAACAGCTGCATGATTATCCTTCACCGCCAAGACGATCCCTTTCATTTTACTGCCCCTCTTCAATAAATTTAAGATATTCACTGAGAATCGGGTACGACCCGTCTAGGATTTCCACTGCCGTTATTATAAACTTTCGATGACGCTCCAAAAGTTTACGAGGTATGGTCAAACCTTTTTGTATTTCCTTTAACGGGAGCATTTTGGATTCTCTTAGCTTGTTAAGCTGGTCCTGGTTGCGTAACAGATACAAGACAGCTTTTGCGCACACTGCCCGGGTTTTTTTCGCTTTTGGGCTGGCGTTAATCAGGTCAAAGAAGGAGAATCCATACTCTTCAAGTGTTGTTGCCAGTGCCTGGATTTCTAAGTTTGCACTATCATCGGGAGTGATGGAGGTTTTTCGCAGAATTTGTAGGTTTACTGGAACGTTTTGTTCTTTAATGACATCATTACCAAAGTAAATTGGGTTAACCGCGGTCTCTGGATAGTATTTTGACTGTCCCTTTAGATAATCATGCAATCTTCTCTGGATTACCAAGCGCGCAAACGGAATAAACATGCCTTTGTCGCTTGAATAAGATTTTATCGCTTCATGAAATGCCAACAAAGAAACTGACCACTGGTCGTCACTTTTTGTGATAAATCGGCCCGTTACTTTATGGGCTGTCTGCAGTATGAAGGGTTCAAATTTGGAGATGAAAGAGTCGCAATATGCTCTATCTGACTGTGCCCTTACTGCATTGCCATCGATATCTTCCATACATGTGACCTCCAAACCAATTGATTCATAGTTAATCATCGGTATTATGTATGCGGTTTGGATTCCACGATATGTCCAACAATTAGAGATTATCCTTGTCTTGTCCACCCCAAAACAGTAGTTATTTGCTTCGAATGGTTAATAATGAAAAGAAAGGAGGTCTGTTGTATGAGGCGAGTGAAGTTTATCTGTTTTTTAATTGTTTTACTCAAGTTTCGCAGGTGTAAAACACCTGTAAACCCCTGACTTTATTGGCCTCAAAGGTGTACAAAAACACCCCTTGCTGGTAAAATGGAAGTGCTAAACCCCAACAACCAGCGAAAGGGTGTCCTT
>VEMY01000054.1 GCA_009711825.1 Bacillota bacterium
AATGGTATGCAGCATGAGCAGAAAAGGAAACTGCTATGATAACGCGAGCGCTGAGAGTTTCTTTAGCGCCATCAAAAACGAGTTAATTTATCTAAACAAATTTAAGACCAGGCAAGAAGTCCGGGATGCAATCTTTGATTATATAGAGATTTTCTATAACAGGAAGCGCAGGCATCAAAGTCTGAATTATATGACTCCCGTTGAGTATTTGAAACAGTATTACGCAAGCTTGGCTGCGTAGCAAAACATGCGCATTTTCAAGCTATTCTACGATAGGATGAGCGAATCACACTCAGCAGTGTCCGCTAAACCGGGAAGACCTCAGCCCTTTTACGTACAACCATCCTGATTATCTCTTCTATCTTAGCCTTTGTTTGGTTCTTTGAACTGTCATATCGGAAATGCAACTTATATTATCTGGATAAAAATGTAGCAAAGAGAGTGTTTGTTAACGATACTACTTATGCTACAGCAGGATATCTGTTGTGTCTATTAACTGCATATGGTGTTTTCGGTAGTAATGAATTCATAAATGAAATGGCTCTTTTGGTCGGGATATGCTTCCTGATTCCGACAATTAAAACTATCCGTCGTATTGGGTTGCGCTATAGAAAGATTCAAGCAAAATCTAAGTAGGTAAATTGGTTCGGGTAATAGTGTATATTGGGGAATTACGTTTTTAGCCAAGGGTTGAACTAAATTGTAACTCAGCTTTTTTCAATTAAAGTGTGACAAGAGGGTTTATCTACGAAGGCTTCTATAAACGGTGTGCCCGGGGACGGTTTTCCAACTTGCCTCCGAGGCGCCGAAAGGAGCGCAGGCCCGATGAAACAGCTAAACTGCCCTGTGCCGGTGCTGGCCGTCTTCGAGCAGGGTAAGGTGCGCCCCCTGGCTTTCAAATACCAGGGCCGCCGCTGGTCCGTGACCCAGGTGATCCGGGACTGGCAGCAGTTTGCCCTCTTGGAAGAGAAAATTCACACATTTGTCGTCGAGACGGAAACGCGACTGGCCCAGCTTAGCTATTACCCCCAGACGGGCCGCTGGCATTTGGATAAATTATAAATGGCTGCCCGCTGGCAGCCATTTTTGACTATCGGGACAATTCGGAATGGGCTACGTTTTTTATTAATTGGGGATGAGATGTAAGGCTGCTAGCTTAAGAACCGGTTTAATTGAAAAGATATTGTCGATTCCTGTCGAAAGGCGCACTTTCACCGGAAAAAAGTGCACTTTCACCGGAAGTTGCCCCAAAATAGATAAAAATGTGATAGTATTGGCAACATAGTCCAGTTGTTGGAAGGTGGGGGTAGAAGAGCTTCTACAAATGTATGCACGGGAGTTTAAAAACTAACCAACTAACAAAGGAGAGAAAAACGTGAAAAAAACAATATCATTTATTTGCTTATCCCTAATTTTTATGCTATGTGCAACTACAATCTACGCATCAGCGGACTACACCAATCACGAGATAGAATCTATTTTTTTGAATCCAGTTAATGTTGAACATTATCTAAATTATCTAGAAGAGAAAGGTGTCTCATTTGATAATCTGATAGAGGATTATACAACCAGTGACAAGCGTTGTAAAGATTATTTTATGATTGAGGAGTATTTATCGGGAAATACCATAGGGACAGAATCATCTATAAACACAATTTACCCGCCAATTTGGACTAAAAAAACTATCAGGGCAGCTATTGTTGTTGCAGCAGAAAGTTATAAAAACTCAGCCCCATTTGCGCACCGGCTTCTCATACATTCATTACAAGACAATCCCGCCACATACTATGCTCGCTGGGGCGATGGTGGCGCTAATCGACAGGCAATAGAGCAAATTAGAAGTCATCAAGCATACAAGAATGCCGGAGAAAATCAACTCGTGACGTTCAGCAGTCCAAATAATTTATATCTTTCATTAAACAACTGTACAAAAAGAATAACAAGAACCCCGACACTTTATCGAGAATATCTATACGATTACTATGATTTCGAATGGAATCAATCGTCAGGATGGTCAGAGACCATTGTGAATTTGGCAGTCATTGCTCAATCTTTAGGGGCAATTAACAATTACCATGTATATGTTTATGTTTTGGAAGAATTTTGGGACGGAGTTTCTCCCTGGCCATGGACATTGCCAGACCTTCCAATCCAATATTAACTTTCGCAAGTGCCCTCTCTGAGAACTTTGAATGCTTAATAATCTTGTTCAGGCAGCAAACGGTTTGTCAACAAATATAGCTTACGGCTCTACGACTATAATGTGAAAGGAATGATAATTTGACTAAGATTGTTAAGATTGGAGTCGTTATAGCACTGCTTGTTATCATTGCAATAACGATTGTGATAACATATTTGGGTCGTGACCTAAGCTATACAGTCGCCTTATTAATAAATTGGGGCATAAAGTTGCCCACCAATTATGAAGTAATTTATCGTATAGATCCAGGTCAAACCCCTTTCGGAGATGGGTTCCGGTACAGTATTCTTTACTACGAAAAAGGAGTTTCGGAGCCGTTTCTTGATGATTTTTCTTCTCAACAGGACTTAGAGTTAGAACAAGGCGTTGAGGAAATTTTAAATCATTTGAGTATAGATAAAGAAAACGCTATTGATTTCAGTCAACCTTATCTATGGAAAAGTGACACTTTTATTCCTTCCGAAAGAGAAGGAATAGTTACTAAGGCAATATTTTTAATATTCCAACCTAGCACAAATTATTTATATGTAGTACATTTTAAAATTTAGAATTACCCTCCTTTTTACTGGTTGGTGGACCAAGAGTCCCATTTCTACGCCGTTAAAAGCAATAAAGACAATGGACTTGTCTGGAAAATCCGGCAGCTTGCAACGTGCCGGCAATTTCCATCATGGCAGCTACTCCGGAAGCGTTATCCAGGGCGCCCGGCTGGTAGGTGCCGTCTTTATTCTCCCCAACGTGACCAAGGTGTGCGCCAATGATGATGGCGCTGTCCTGCAGGTCTTCGTCAACTCCGGGGATAATCCCAATAACATTAGCTACCTCTACGTCTTTATAGGTGTAATGTGTTTTTGCTGAACCATATAGCCCAAAAGTTGACTGTATTGCCTGTCCAACAACTGCTAGGTATAATGACCTTATCTTATGAAAGGAAAGGACGCCCCGTTAGCGTGCTACCCATTACAGCAGCACCAGGGCGTCCCAACTCAAAAACCATGGTCATTATAT
>VEMY01000055.1 GCA_009711825.1 Bacillota bacterium
ACGCCAGCGCTCCCGGGGAAGGACTTGCACCTTCGAGATTCTACTGATTTTCCCGACTCTCGACCAGTTGTTACATATGGTAACTTGACCGCTGTCGTTCATAACCAGCTTGCTGCAGTGTGTCCACAGCGGCGCGACTGCCCGTCGCACAACAAAAGACACCTGCCGCTGTGGCAGATGTCTTTTATCTGTTGCCGAATAATGTCGAAAAGTGCCCAGTCAACCTCCGTCCCCTGGTGCAACTATTTGCGGGGGAAGTCGGCAATGATGGCATGTAATGCTTGAAAGTCCTCCGGTTCAAAGGCAGAGTAAACTTTCTCAAACCCCACTTCTACGTAATCGCCAATTAACCAAAGTCGCAGGATTTCCCCGTCTTGATTAACAAGCGTCAAATGGTAATCTTCATGAAGACCGGCCCGAAAGACTTCCGGACGGATAATTGTTCTTCGCAAACTGATGTCATCAAGGTACTCGATTACGGCATCGATTTGTCGGGAATCGCTAATTTCATAATCATGGCGTACTCCGGGATTATGTTCAGATATCAGTATTGTTGCAATCTCACCCTCAAACTCCCGGGCCAGTACTGTGTTCAGCTCCAGCGGACGCCAAAACAAAGCCGCCGCCACAATTATTATTACCCCGAAAGTTATCCCCACAAATATGAGCCATCGCTTCTTTATTGTCATCACTCCCCCTCCCATATGCCCACATTATACCACCCCGACTATTGCGGTCAAACAGAACCGCCTGTCCTTTATGACTAAGAAAATAAGCGGGAACACAACCCCGCTTATTTTGGAACTGATTAACTTAACTTAAAAATGCCCAATCAACCTCCGTCCCCGAGTGGGCAGTTATTTGGCGAGGACTTGTTCGATGGTTTGCATTGCCCTGGTTTCAAGCTCTAAGCATTGGGCAAGCAGTTCAATTACCTGGGGAATATTCTCCTGCTCTACATCCGCTACCCCCGGCCCTTTAAAGGGCACCAGTGAGCTGGCTGCCTGAAACTTCTCTGCCAGCTCGGCGTATTTTTTACAGGCTTCGGCCAGCCCCTGGAGTTCTACGGATTCCGCTTCCACATAGCGCAGATACTTGGCCAGATTTTCTTTGGCATCGGCATAAACTGCCAGCACATATGTGAGGCCAAATTCGTTGAAGTCCCCTCTTTTCAGTGTTGCCAGCAACGCCTCATAACCCTTTTTGCCGCTCTCGTAGTCAGGGCTTGTATGCTGTTCCTTGTTCCACTCCCCGACGGCGAACTCCAATGAGTCCCGGAAGGTCTTTTCTGGATCCACCTCTACCCGCCCGCCAAAGGTCTGATAGAACATAATCGGCACTTCCGAGATGCCAAAATTGCTGTATTTCACTGGATCGGCATTATCATCACAATCCTTGACAAACAATACCTGCTCTTCATCATCATAACCATAGATCAATCCGAACTCCAACAGACCCGTAGGCGCCCAGGCCACAACCGGCACGCCTTTGTCGATGGACTCCTTAATCCGCTCTATCGCCTCTGCCTGCACTTGCCTAAAGGTGTTGAGTCGGGGGTCGCGATAAACTTGTGAACACTGGGAGTGAACGCCAATCCGGTCCAAGGCGGCGAAGTGCTCGTTGGGCCAGTCATACACAGTTACAGAACTGGGACAGACCGTCTTGTGGATGATGAAGTGGAAACCGATGCCGGTCATCCCCATCAACTGATAAGTTTCTCCGCTCCACCAACCGGCGCGCCGGAGCGCTCCTTCTACGGCGCCGATGTACATCGTCCAGGTCATACCCATGTTGACATCACTGAGAATCTGCTTAGACAAAATATCTTCCTCCTTGCGGTTGTTACTTCGATTATAGCGCTCCCGGTCTGCCATATGATGTCCTACCTCTGCGAAAATTTGATTAGCCGTCAAAATCGCCTGTAGTCGTTGATGAAGGTTGCGACGCAGCCAACTTGGGGATTGAATCTGGAACCAACCCCTTACCCCCAAAAGGGCGCCAAGAAGTTCTGTCGACGTTTGAAACTCTATTTTCAGGGTCCGCTGGGCAATTCGCTCCGTTTGCAATCCAGGCAACGCAAGGGGCGGCCATTGAAATTCCACCACTGCATGAAATGGTTCACGGTCAAACTTAAAGTCACCTGTGTACGCGTTGGAATCAAAATCCGGTTTAACTTGAAAGCGCTCGCCGGTAGGCACCACTTCCCGGACACGCTCCAAACGGAAAGTTCGAAAATCCTCTCTAAGCTCACAATAACCGACCACATATGCTGTTGCCTTGCTGGAAAAAATTTTGTACGGACAAAACACGCGAGTACTGCGGTGATTACCGGCGTTAACATATATAAGTTTTACTTTGGTTTGTGAGTGTTGCGCCTGTTTGAGTGCTTTAAAGACGGCTGTTTCGTTTGCGCAGGAATCGATAATATCTATATCATTGTCCTCAGAAACAGGGGCTTCACCGGCCAGGCGGGAGAACAACTCCGCTAGCCTCCGGGCCTGGGCCCCTTCCCGGTTACGGTATTGAAAAGCGAGATAGCCCAGGGTATCCCTTGTTTCCTCGGGAATAAATTGGGCTGGCAGGGCAAAGGGTTCGCCCTGGTAGTAATAGCCGTTATGCTTGGCGCTGTACGCCACTGGCGCCCCCAGCGAATAACGTAAATACTCCACATCCCGGGACGCTTGGCGCAGGGAGATTTCAAACTGCTGTGCAATCTGCCGGCAGTTGGGATAGCGCTCATTGCGAATCTGGTTGTCTATCCAGGTTATCCGGTGCAAATTGCTCATTATGCTCCCCCCTCGTTATGTACGAATAACATTTGGGCCGGCCGCCTTAGCAAGACGGTTCATAATTGTCCGACCCAGGTCTTCATCTTCCACGCCCTCCACGAACACAAGTTCAAAGCCCTGATGGTCGGCCTTGCGCAGCAAATGATAGATCCGGGAAGCGGCCTGCTGAAGGTTCTGCTTGCTCCCCAAATCCAGGATTGGAACATCACCGTATTCGGCCTGGGTCTCAGTAAATGCCATCACCGCTGTCTTAACACCTGCTTGCTGCTGACGCCTCAGTTCTTCTTGGATTCTCTCCTGAACCCTGCTGCCTGTCACCAGTACAACCTGAGCCTCCGGCGAATAGTGCTTGTATTTCAGGCCGGGCGAACGAGGGCGTTCCGGGGCCTGGACTTCCAAGTCGGGATCCAGCTCGACAGCAACATATGCCTGCAATTGTTCTACAGTAACTGCGCCGGGACGCAACACCCGAAACGGCTGGCAGGTGCAATCCAATACAGTGGACTCCACGCCCCAGCCGGTCTCCCCGCCATCGATGATGGCAGGGATTCGCCCAGCCAAATCGTGCCACACGTGACTGGCCCGGGTGGGACTGGGCTTGCCGGAGATATTGGCGCTGGGCGCCGCCACCGGCAGGTTGGCGGCGCGGAGAAATGCCAGGGCCAGCGGATGGTCCGGCATCCGCACAGCCACGGTATCCAGGCCGCCGGTCACCGAGACAGGCACAGCCGGGGTTTTCGGCAGAACCAGCGTCAGGGGACCGGGCCAAAACACTGCCGTCAACCGTTCTACAGCTCCAGGCAGTTCGGAAACCAAGTCTTGCAACTGGCGAACATCGTGTATATGCACAATCAATGGATTGTCCGAGGGGCGGCCCTTAGCCGCGTAAATTTTTGCCACTGCCGCGGCGTCCAGGGCGTTGGCTCCCAGTCCGTACACCGTTTCGGTGGGAAAGGCGACGCACTCTCCCCGTCGTATCAACTCAGCCGCAACATCTATATCTGACTCTGTCAATAATTTTGTTTCAAAATCCATATGAACACCACCCGTGTTTCTTCGGTAAAGATATTGTAAACTATTCCAGGAGCGACGGCAATTTTACTTACCGCATCCTTTAGACAGGGCCGGCACTCCCCTGTAGATTTGACAACCCTGTTTGCCAATGCTAAACTTTTATCCATACACTTTCATATGTTACCTCACTCTCAACGGGTGAGGTAGAGGCGCGAAGTCTATCAGTACCTGCGGTGAGGCCGGAAAGCCAGAGACCCGCTGCGAAAGGAGCCTTCGCCGAAGTGTCGGGAACCAAAACCCGACGCTGGACCTGTATCGAATAGGTACAGGGCTGCCGCAGCATCCTTGCCCAAGGCGCTGTGGAGCGCTATCTCGCCGTGGGCAGAAGAGAGGATCGTTGTGCTGATTTCCAGCGCCTGATTTTCTGTCAGGCGCTTTTATATTTCCCGGGCAAAACTACGAAATGGGGGAAAATTTGTGTTCAATAATTTATTCTCATCAAACGAAAAAGGCCACTTGGTTATCGGCGGCTGTGACACAGTTGAACTAGCTGCACAGTTTGGCACACCATTGTATGTATTGGATGAAAATGCAATCCGGGAGAATTGTCGGCGTTATAAGCAAAGTCTAGCCCAAAATTACCCCGATACTATGCCGGCCTTTGCCGGAAAATCCTTCCTGACCAAAGCTATGTGCAGCCTGCTGGCCCAGGAAGGCATGGCCCTGGACACTGTCTCGGGCGGAGAGATTTATACTGCTCTGCAAGCCGGGTTCCCGGCGGAAAAGATAATCTTCCACGGCAACAATAAGTCAGAAGCGGAAATAAATCTCGCCCTGGATTCGGGAGTCGGCCGCCTGGTTGTGGATAGCACAGCGGAACTGCATTTACTCAGCCAGCTGGCCACTGCCCGCGACAAAGCAGCTGCAATCTATCTCCGGGTTAACCCGGCTGTCACGCCGGATACCCACAGCTATATCCAAACCGGACAGGTGGACTCCAAATTTGGCTTTGCGATCGACGACCAAATTGACGAGGCGGTAAAGCTGGCGCTTAGTCTACCAGGCCTCAGCTTGATGGGCCTCCACTGTCATATCGGCTCCCAAATTCTCGACCTCACTCCTTTCCGCAAAATGGCTGAAGCGATGGTGGACCTGCTGAACCGTGTTCGGCAAGATGCAGGCGTACTACTGGGTGAGTTGGATCTCGGTGGCGGTTTGGGTATCCGCTATTTGCCCACTGATCAGCCGCCTGCAATTGAAGATTATGCCCAAGTGATCACTTCCGCACTGAAAGAAAGCGCCGCCAAGTATAATCTACCCCTACCCAAGCTGCTAGTCGAACCCGGCCGCTCCATCGTTGGCCCTGCAGGAATTACACTGTTCACAGTTGGTTCAGAGAAAGAAGTTACCGGCGTGCGTAAATATGTAGCAGTAGATGGCGGGATGACCACCGACCTGCGGCCCGCTCTCTATGACGCCCGCTACCATGCTTTTGTGGCCAACCGGGTCAATGAACCGGCCACTGAAAAAGTGACAATTGCCGGCAAGGCCTGTGAATCCGGCGACATACTGATTAAGGACATTGAACTGCCCAAATTACATCGGGGCGATATCCTCGCCCTCCTTGCCACCGGCGCTTACCACTATTCGATGGCCAGCAATTATAACCGCTTTGGCCGCCCGGCCGTGGTGTTTGTCCGGGATGGTGATGCCAACTTAATCGTCAACCGAGAGACGTACGCAGATTTATGCAGCAATGACCTGCTGCCGGCGCACCTGCAAACTAAATAAACCACAAGGCGGCATCAGAACTTTGATGCCGCCTCTTTATTAGCTGCTGAGAAAGACAATCGCAGTTGCCACCACCAACAATCCGCCGACAATAAACCGTGCCAGTTCTTCACTAAACTCATCGTGGTAAGTGCTCCTGCCACCAGTGCACGTGCTTATCCGCAGTCAGCAATCCGCCATGCACCTGCAGCAGATTCACGTCCGGCCGGTGATTCCCTTCAATTATTCGGCACCCATCTTCAGTTATTGCCACATCCCAAGCGATGTACGGTAGCCCTGGCACCAAGGCAGCTACCCGGGAAACAGTATCAAGCACTGTCTGCCAATTGGGCAGCACACGACCGGCAAATTCGCAGCCGGTGTCAGGATGCTCTGTGGTTGACTCCGGCAGCCCGGCCAAATGCTTGACGCTTACCACGCCGCAACCCAATTCGCCCGACTGTACATCTAAAGCGACACTCAATCCCCCCCGGCCCCAGTTGTCAACTGACCCCGATTTAGCGGTACCGACCCGCAGGACGGCGGCCCAGGGCAACGCTTGCTCGCCATCATTAAGGGTGGTAATGCGAACTGTGTTCAGGGAGTGGGGATACAGTGCGGACAACTCGGCATGCTGCTCTACCCATTCCTCAAATATATAATCTCCCTTCCCTAATGCATCTGCCAACTCCCCAGCGGTCCATGCCCTGCCGCTGCTGTCGATAAGTTTTCCGCCGATTATATCGGAAAATATCATCACCTTATTGCCACCGCTCCCAACCACCGGCTTTATTACCAAGGCGTCCACAGCGCTATTGTCAAGTGCTGCCAGAATATCTTCACCGCTGCACAACCGGGAACCGTCTATCCAACGCCCACGCCGGTGGTGGTAATTACCGTAGTAGGTGGGAGTGGGAATTTCCCGATGACCAAAAAACTGATGGAAAAACCACTTGTTGCGCAGTAAATCCCCATAATTCTCATTTACCCTGCCCAACCACCGGTAACGGTCTTTGTCACTGACATAGCCGGCAACCCGTTCCTTCAACGGACCTACTTTCTCATTAGTTTGTAGTTGTAGTAGGACTCGGGCAAAAAACCATGGCGTGTGTAGAGTACGGCCATGTCCCTCAGTTGGCGCAGCTTGCCCACCGGCGCTGTCCGTAGACAGGGAAGAATGTTGAAGTCGACCATCGCCCCCACCTCCTCTCGGAAGCAGCGGAAATGGTGTTCAAAATCGCTAAACCGGCCCACGCTCGTTCCTCCTTGTGGTGTGCTGGTCTTAGGATACCTCTTCTACAGGGGCTTCATTACAAGTATTTCCCGCCCGGGCCGGACTGTGTTAAAATGGTAACTGATGTTAAAACAAAGGAGCGGGTCAAAATTAATACCAAAAATATCGGCAGTCGTGGCGTTATATTCACCCTAGGTGACGCAAACGACGACTTGGGCGAAATTGCAATCTATCTGATTAAAGGTGAAAACCGTGTCTACCTCTGCGATACCCATCTCGGCCCAAAATCCATGGAAGTAGTTAAAGAATACCTGCGAGAAAATAATCTCGGTGAAAAGCAACTGGTTGTGTTTTTAACCCATTCCGACTGGGATCATATCTGGGGGGCCTGCGCTTTCCCCGATGCGCTTATAATCGGCCACGACTTATGTCGCAAGGGAATCCTCGACCGAGGCAAAGTTGAACTCCAGCGCTATGCTGACCACCAAAGTGGAGAAATCGTCCTGATTCCGCCGCAACTCACCTTTAGTGAGCAACTGCGTTTCCTGGACGATGAGGTTGAGTTCTACTACGCCCCCGGCCATACAGCAGACTCGGCAGTCTGCTATGACCGCAAGGACGCGGTACTATTTGTCGGAGATTTGGTCGAAGACCCAAAGCCAATGATTGGCTATCATGATTTGGAAACATACATCGATACACTGGAATCTTTGGCGGCTCATCCGGCAAAGACAATCATTTCCTCCCATTCAGGAATTGTAAATAGAAAAACAATCAGCGAGAATATCAAATACATACGCATGTTTGCCAGCAAGGCCACTGCAGACCTGCCGGACAAGGAAAAAAATGACCCGGCCAGCAAATTATACATCATGCTGCTTTATGAAGACGCAATTCAGCAAACCCTGGGGGACGCCTTCGATTACCAGTCTTTCCAGCGTGAACTCTGGGGTTCTCTGGATTTAAATTATCTGGATACCACAAGCAAACGCCTAAAATCTATCAGTTATGACGAACTTAAATCTGCCCTGGAAAGCTATCTGGTTCAGTATTGATTGCTCCCGTCCACTCACAAAAGAATCCGTGTCACTTCAGAAGTGACACGGATTTTATTATAACCGGATAAAAACAATAATTAAGATTATGATTGCAACAACTATATATGCGTAAAGCAGCTTCCGGGAGCCAAATGAAATTGCAGTTGCCACCGCCTCTTTCTCGTCAACCTCTGCTACTCGATCGTCATGGTAGAAAGTTTGCTCCAGTTCCTCTCGGGATTTTGTTTCCTTATTGTCAATCACATAAATCCCCTCCTTAGGCAAAGGGTACCATAATCACAAACGGTTACAAGACAATCCTGACTCTAATGAATGGCATAATCATAAGACAACAATGCCTAGGCAAATCAGCCCGACTGCGTTTTCAGCTGTACGCGTTTAGAATCAGGATAATACAAAGGATGAGCGCCGCAAAGTAGAGTAGCGCTTTGAGCACAGTGATAACGGTAAATTTATACTCCTCATCGAAACCGGCATCCGCCCGGGAGTGAAAGGAATCTATTGGTTTTGAATCGTTTCGATGCTGTTTCACTGGCTACCCCCCCTCGCTATTATTTTATCAGCTTGACAGAAAATGTTCAATTATGCGCAGAAGTAACGCTGCAGCTGGCTATACATAAAGGAAATTAATCACAAATGTAGAATATTAGCATAGCGTAATTTCTGATTGGAGGATGAGCATGCCCAACGTCAGTATCCCTAATTTCCCAACAGGGCCTTCGGTCTTGTCCCAAATCCCCCAGGCGCACGACGGTATTCACATCCTTTATACCTATTCCAACCCGCAACTATATCTGCACAACATGTATAATTTTATAATCAATGGACTGAAATTAAACCAGGAAATCATCCTGGTGGAAAACTCACAGAACTATCAACAGATTCGTGCAAGGCTCCGGGAAGCAAGCTGTGTTAACCCAGAATCCAACTTACACTTTCTCGATAATGACATCTTTTATCTGCATCCTCCCGACCCCGTGTACAAGCTGGATAAAATTACACAATCATATTCCAAACGCGGACTTTCTTTTAGAGTCTGGGGCAATGTCCTCTGGCGGGAATGCGAAATCAATTTACCAAGCTATGAGGTCGGTGTGGATGAAATATCCGCCGGCCGCAGTGCAATAACTGTTTGCGCCTATGATGGAAGCAAGCTTTCCGCTGTCACTCAGCTGGCATTGATGAAAAGCCACCGTTTCGTGACCACCGACAACGAACTGGCAGCTTCCAATGTCTACTTCGGTAATGTGCAGCCCAAATTAAATCTTGTTGATATAAAAGATGGTCTGGATCAAACCATCGCCGAATATCAAGATGCAACTGAAGAATACAACCGCATGGAGCAATTAGAGATTATCTCCCAAACCGCATTCCGCATTACCCACGAAATCCGCAATCCACTTACAGTTGTCAAAGGTTATATCCAGCTGTTGCAAAACAAAAAGGATTATCATAAGGACAGGCGGGTGTTTGACACCATCATTGGCGAAATTGACCGGGCCAACTCAATTCTATCTGACTTCCTAACCCTGGGACGTCCCCGGGAGGTAAATCTAAAGATGTATAACCTGAACGCAGTCCTCTCAGAAATCCTGCCGGTTGCCAAGGCAGCGATTGCCCGGGCCAACTGCACCCTGGCCTACAATCTCGCCCCCCTCCCCGATACACGCCTGGATAACCACCAGATTCGCCAGGTTGTCTGGAACCTGATTAAGAACAGCATCGAGGCAATGCCGGATAGCGGCCAGATCAACATTCAGACTTTTACCAAGGAAAATTTAGTAGTCATGGCAATCAGTGACCAGGGCCCCGGCATCCCGGAAGAAGTGTTGGGCAAATTGGGAACCCCATTTTGCACCACCAAGAAAAAGGGCACCGGTCTTGGGTTGGCCATCTGCTATAGTATCGTCAAAGCCCACCAAGGAAAGCTTGAGGTTCAGACATCACCCAAGGGAACTACATTTTATATATTCTTACCTGTGGAAACCAATTAAGCCTATAAATAAACCCGTGTCAGCAAAAAGCAGACACGGGTTTGCTTATTGTAGTTGCTTTAACGCCGTCACCAAGCGATCCAGCTCCTGCTTTAGGGTGAAGTAACCGATACTGACCCGAAACAATTGCTCGTTAAGATAACGCGGACAGATGCTCTGCTTTGCCAGTTCCTCGCAGGCTTCGACAGCATTGACTCCCCGAATGCTGAACGCCACCAGGCCGGCGCTCTCCTCAGACGTGGCTGCTCCCACCACCTCTGCCCCCTCAATCTCTTGGAGCCGTTCCCGCAAGTATTTGACCAGGTTCAACACCCGAGCGCGGATATTTTCAATCCCGATATCATTCACATAATCGATGGCCGCGCCCAGACCGAGGATTGCCGACCAGTCCCGGGTCGCGAACTCATAGCGCCTCGCCCCAGGTGGTGGCATAAATGAACCATCCTCTGTGTATTCCATGCCCTTCCCCGCCACATCGCCAACCCAGCTGGGACGCAATTGCTCAAGTTTGTCTCCCCTGACAAACAAGGCGCCGGTTCCTGCCGGGCCCAACAGCCATTTGTGGCCGTTCAGAGCGTAGAAATCGCAAGCCAAATTCGCCAGGTCCACCGGCAATTGTCCGACGGCATGGGCGCCATCCAAAAGCACCAACGCCCCGGCGTCCTTGGCCAGGCGGCAGATCTCCGCCACCGGCAAAATCTGGCCGCTGCCACTGATTACATGACTTACGGCCACCAACCGGGTCCAGGGGGAGAGCATACTCCTGAACTGAGTCAACATCGCATCTTTATCCGCCTGCACTGGCAGAATTCGCAGGCGGATGCCGAATCGCTCCCTGTTGTGGAGCCAGACCGCCGAATTGGCGGGATGCTCCAAATCGGTGATAATCACCTCGTCACCTGGCTGCCAGTCTATGCCCCAGGCCACGATGTTAATCCCTTCGGTGGCGTTGGCGGTAAACGCCAGTTCAGCCGCCGAGCAGTTTAACAGCCGGGCCAACTGCTCCCGGACCACATCGATCTTCTGCTCCCGCATCTCCTCGTAATGCCGGGGCAAGCCGGCGCCGCGCAAATGCCACTGCCGATAGGCCTCAAACCAGGCCGCCATCACCGGTTCCGGAGTCGGGCATAGGGAACCGGCGTTTAAAAACACATATCTGTCCAGCACCGGCAAATCCCGGCGCACTTCTTCAACTGTCTTCACGACCACACCTCCCGATTAGACTCTGCCCTTATTATTCGCGACTGGCTGAGCGAGAACCTGCAAAAAAAGCGCTGAACCAGGATTCAGCGCGACAACCAAGCAACCGCCAGTTGTCAAAAATATCAGTCTCCGGAAAGCGCCCAATTGTTTGTTACAAACTCAGGAATCTTGATGCCCAGAGCGTAACAAAAAGCAATAATCTGCCCGATATGCATAGATTCGTGACTGATAATTACTGCCAGGTGGTAAGGCAGCAGCCGGTCGGAACCAAACCAATTTACTGTATCCTGCGGGTTGGCCTTTTCCAGAGCAGCGGCCAGTTCATCATCAGCTTCCTGCATTCCTGCCAGCAGTTGCTCTTTGCTAAGCTTGCCATCCAGGTCAGCGTCAGCGGTATCATTAAAGTTCTCACTCCGCTGCTAATTGCCGCCACGTAATCTTTTTGCACAGCAATCATTTCCTGGAAATGCTTACGGAAGGTGTCCAAACCCTTGCGGGGCAGTTTACGGTTCAGGTCTTCATCACTCAACTCGTTGATGAAGGACTTGGTGCAACTTTTGGTGAACTCCCACTCTTGCAGCAGTGCTGCCAAAACTTTATCCATTTCATTTCCCCCTAATCAAAGAATGATAATTGCAGCTTCGCTGCTGACTAGTAATGGCCGCGCGAATAGCATCCATCTTGTACAACAAACCATAGCGCTCACATTCTTGTGTGAATGCTGCCCACAAGCTAACCTTATTCGGTGAAACACATTGATAGCTCTGACCAAAGGTCTGTATGTAGCGCTCTTTAACACCCGGGAACAGGCGGTCCAGCTGCTTATAAAAACGGGCACGCTGGTTTTGCCTCAGGGTAACGCCGAAAAACGGACTGACGAAACTGGCGCCGCTATCGGCTGCGCTCCGAACGATTGCCCGAACATTCTCCTCGCTGTCATTGATGAAGGACAGAATTGGCCACAAAAGGATACCGCAGAAAATACCCGCTTCAGCTATCTGCTTCAAGGCGACAAAGCGTTGGGAGCTGGGCGCCACAAACGGTTCAAGCTGCTTGCAAAGCCGATCGTCATGGGTGATGGTGAACTCCGCGACAACAGCTGCCTGGCGGTTGATTTCAGTGAGGATATCGAGATCCCGGGTGATCATTGTCGATTTGGTCAGCAAACTGGCGCCGTACCCCAACCTGTGAAACAATTCCAATGCTCCCCTGGTCAGCAATGCATCTTCTTCAAAGGGATTGTAGGGATCGCTCATGGCGCCGTTGGCAACGATGCCCTTGCGACGCTTGCTCCGCAGCTCTGCCTCCAGCAATTGCAAAGCGTTTTCCTTGGCACGCACCATATCAAAACTTTCCACCCGGTAGCATTCGCTCCGGGAATCACAGTAAATACAGCCATGACAGCACCCTTTATATAAATTAATGCTGTAATTACTGCCAAACCAGCTCATGCCATCAGACCAGGACGACAAAATCTGCTTCGCTTGGATTGTTCGCACAACCACCACCCCTAACACAAAGCAATTATATCAAGGCGAACAGGACAACAATCTGTCATATTTGAACGGAATTATAGATTTTACACGCTTCCCGCAATCTGTTTCCGACAATCACTCGAACATGGGCTGGCGCCAGAACTTCCACTGCCGGGCCGAAGGAAAGAATATAGCCGTACACCCATTCATCTTCCGGAAAAGTCACTGTCACCTGAAGCGTACCATCATCCACCCGCTCAATCTGGGATTCAGCAAAATCATCGTAAACACGGTAGGCCAGATTCGGCTGGAATTTCAGGCTCAAAGTAACCATTCGGGGGCGGGACGAATTTCCTTCCATGTCTGGAATTTCAACGAATTCCTTCTTGGGGAACTGCTCGTCCAACAGCGTCAAACCCTTGACCCTGGAGAGTCGAAAAAGCCTGTATTCGTTCCTCAAACGGCAATTGGCATATAAGTACCAGGCCTGGCCCTTGTATGCTAACTTTAAGGGCTCTGCCGTGCGCCAACTAGTCTCTCCGGCAGAATTAACGTACTCAAACCTAAGCACCTGCCTGCTGATGATCGCCCGCTTAATTGTAGTGAACTTTCCGGCTTCATTGGGATGGCTGCCCCAGGGTGTGAAATCCACTTGGGCCCATTCTTCCATTTCACCTTCGCCAAATAGCGTCCCCAACCTTTGCAGGGCCGCGTCGACCTCCGGCATTTTCGTCACCTGCAAAGTCTGGACAGCCAGAAGCAGGCCCTCCCTGTCCTCCGCAGAAAACAACGTTTTGCTCAGGGAATACTCGGGTAGCAAAGCAATGCCGCCACCTGTCCCCTGCTTCATGTAGACGGGGACCCCGGCCGCTGACAGGGCATCCACATCCCGATAAATGGTGCGCGTGGAGACCTGGAAGCGTTCTGCCAGCTCCCGGGCGGTGACCAGTTCCTTATTCAGAAGGATCATTGTAATTTCCAAAAGCCGGTTAATACGCATTTATCTCACCCCCAATCAGTATAACATTTAAACCGGACAGATGATTGTCATATTATCCTTGTTCCAGCCGGCCAAATTAAACCCGGCAGTAGTACGGTTTAACGCTTCACCAGCTCTCACTCCAGCCTTACCACTAGTTTACAAAGGCAAAAGACTGCCCCCAACCAGCGAAATGCTGATTTGAGACAGTCCTCTGAAAAGTTGGGGATGAGAATGGTGGCGTCTTAGAACAAGATATGCATAAAGATTGCTACAATCGGAATTGCAATAAGCGTTCTTTGGAGGAAGAGAATTATCAATTCCGTAACTTTCACAGGGATACCGGTGGCCAGCATTACTGTCGCGGTTTCAGAGAAGAAAATAATCTGAACCAAAGCTAATGTGACCACAAAGAACCGGGCGGCTTCAGCCAAACCATGCTCGGCCACTACCAATACCGGCAGATACATCTCGGCAATCCCAACAAGACTTGCCGACGCTACACGGGCCGCATCAGGTATTTGCAACAGTTCCAACAGTGGAATTAACGGTGTTCCCAACCACATGAAGAGAGGAGTATATTCGGCAATTATCAAACCGGTTGTGCCAACTGCAGCCAGAAAAGGAATGACTTTGGGCATCAGTTTTGCCCCATCCAACAGCCCGGCAATCAGTTTTCCGCCAATACTGCCGGCTTCATTGGCTTTAAAGACAGCCCGGTCCAAACCAAGCTTGAACAAACCTAGATTGAATCTGGTATCGCTTTTTCTTTCTTCCTCAGTCTGCACAGTTCCATCGTAATAAACATCTGGTTTCCGGGACAGGGGAGGAATCCTGGCCATGAAAATAGTGACCAGAAACGCGATGGCAAACGCAGAGAAGAAGATAGTGGTAAACATGGGCAATAGTCCGACGGTGCTGACAGAAAGGGCGGCGAAGCCCACACTAACGGCGCTGAAGCCGGTTGCAATTACACAGGCCTCACGCTGGGTATAAACATTGCTTTTGTAAAGCTTACTGGTAATGTATACCGCTATCGAAGACGAGCTGACAAAGGACGCCGTTGCATCAATTGCGCTCTGGCCTGGCACTTTAAAGACCGGCCGCATAAACGGCTGCAGCAAGGAACCAAAGAAATCGATGCCGCCAAAATTCAAAAGCAAAGGCACAAACATGCCACCTAAGATGAGAATCCATGCTGTCTGCATTACAATCGCCTCAATTACGACACCGCCGGTGTTGGGGCCAATAATCCACTCGGGTCCGACACCAGCTGCGAACATCACTGTATATATGGCGCCAACAAGATAGATGATGCCGTGAACAGTTTTATCTCTGGCGAAGTATTTATACAGGAAACTGTTCTCCTTGGCCAGATATTTTCCGTAAAAGAAGCCTGCGCTGTTAAGAACCATGACAACACAGAGGAAATACAGCCAACTTACGCCCAATGAATCAATCAATACATTGAGAATAGTGCTGAACAGTATGCTGCCTTCATGGCCCGGAATGTTAAGCGGAACAAAGAACACGAAAATACCTGCCGCAGTACAGAGCATGGTCTTGATCAGACCGGAGGAAAAACTGCCACCGTATTTGGTTTCTTCCGCTGAATTAACTGCCGTACCAGTGTTATTCATCGTTTCACCCCTTGTTTTTTTTCTTTGCTGCAAGCATGGAGATGAACTCAAAAACCACATTTGCAGCCAAATAGGCGGTGATCTCTGCGCAATCGTAGGCTGGAAGCACTTCTACAACGTCAAAGCCAACAAAATTTATGTCCTTAGTTTCCCTGACCAAAGTCAGGGTTTCGTAGCTGGTGAAACCGCCAACCTCGGGTGTGCCGGTGCCAGGGGCATATGCAGGATCGACAAAATCAATATCGAAGGTGAAAAACGCCAATTTGTTGCCAACCCGTTCCCGAATTTGGCGCCCGGTTTCTTTGAAACCCAATTCCCGCACTTCATCAGCGGTAATAACTTTAAAGCCCAGTTCAGCAGCAATTTTGAAATCATCAGGATCATATAACGACCCCCGCATGCCAACCTGAATTGAGCTCTCCGGGTTAATCAACCCTTCTTCCACTGCCCGGCGGAAGGGGGTGCCATGGTTATGCTTTTCACCAAAGACTGACTTATTCAAATCAAGATGTGAATCAAAATGCACCAAAGAAAGCGGGCCATGTTTCTTGGCCAGTGCACGCAGTTCTGCGAGGGTAATTGAATGATCGCCTCCCAAACAGATAGGAGTCACACCGGCCTGAACGATCGGGTCCATATCCCGTTCAATTACCGCAAAAGTTGGTTCAATATAGCCAGGGACAATAGACATGTCTCCCCAGTCTGCCCCCTGCAGGTTGTCTAAAATATTTACTTCCAATTGAACATTGTTTGGCTTAATCATGGCAGAAATATTTCTAATCGCAGTCGGGCCGAACCGGGAGCCGCTTCGATAAGAACTACCGGTGTCAAATGGAACCCCGATGATTACAAAATCCAGTCCATCCAAACCAGTAAATCCTGGCATTCGCATAAATGTTCCGGGGTTACAAAACCTGGGTGAATCCAAAGCACTTGATGGCTGTTTTTTCATTACGGTCCCCCCATTGTATTTAATAAAATTAGATTGTAAAGATTAGATACACACTTCCCCCCCCCTCTTACACGTTCGACGGCGCCTTTGTAAATCATTAAAGCGCAAAATACATGCCAACGTTAATAAAGGGAAAGGGCATTCGCCAAAAGGCAGAAATGCACCCCTTATATTTCCATATAATTTGGTTTCAAGCCCCAAGCGCTGATTTGCATCGGAATACACAAAAGGCAATCTTGCCTCCAAGGAGGCAAGATTGCCTTACATATATTTCAAATCATACTTTTTCATTTTTCTCCTGACTGTACTCACATCGAGGCCAAGTCTGCGGGCCATCTCAAAGGTATTGCTTGATTTGGCCATTGTCATTTCCAGGAGTTTTTGTTCAAACCGATCTGCATTGTGCCGAAAATCAGTATCGAGGTCAATCAGCACAAGCTCACTGGACGCCAGCTTACCTGTGACTGAGTGGGGAAGGTCTTCAACCTTAATAACATCTGCATGTACTGTAACCAGTAGACGCTCGATCATATTCTCTAATTCCCGGACATTGCCCGGCCACTCATATGCCAGCAAGTAATCCAGCGCTTGAGGATTAAAGGATTTTTTAAAACAGAATTTCGTGTTGTATTTTTTGGTGAAGTAAGTGATTAGTGGTTGAATATCGGGACGGCGCATCCGTAGTGGCGGAATTAACACGGGCACCACATTCAATCTGTAATAAAGGTCTTTCCGAAACTGATTTTCAACTACCATCTGGCCCAGCTGTCGATTTGTGGCAGCAATTATTCTTATATCAATCGGAATTTGAGCAGTCCCGCCGATGCGGGTAATTTCTCTATCCTGTAAGGCGCGCAATAATTTAGCCTGGAGATTGAAGGGCAGTTCGCCTATTTCATCCAAAAACAATGTCCCCTGGTTGGCCAGTTCAAATAAGCCGAGCTTGCCCGTTGAGCTGGCCCCGGTAAAAGCGCCTTGCTCATAGCCAAATAGCTCAGATTCCAAAAGATTCTCCGGGATTCCTGAACAGTCGATTTTAATAAAGGGCTGTCCTTTGCGGGCGCTGTTTAAATGAATAAACTTACTGACCACCTCTTTACCAACTCCGGACTCGCCCTCGATCAGGACCGTTGAATCTACTCTGGCTACACGCAGGGCCAGTTCAAAAACCCGCTCCATTTCCGGGCTTCGCCAAATTATCTCATCTGTCCGCAAATGCTCCTGACGCAAAAAATTCAATTCTGATTCGATTTTTTCAGTCCTGAGCTGTTCCTCCCGCAGCGCGTTCTTTAGCTTTACCAACTCGGTAATATCACGACTGTTCACTACCACCCGGTAAAGCTTACCTTCCTTAAAGATTGGCGTTCCTGAAGCCATTATTTCCTTTCCAGTCTTGGTTCGTTGTAAAATTGTGGTCGGCGTCTTGCTTTCCAAGACTTTTAGCGTAACCGACTCGGAATAAAAACCTTTGGCCACCAGCTCCCGCATATTATTGCCCAAGACCTCATCGGCCCTAACCTCATCTATGCGCTCGCTTGCCTGGTTAATCCTGATTACTGTGCCACCGCCATCAGCAATAAAAATGCCGTCATGAGATGATTTAAAAATTGCGTCAAACTCTTCCTTCAGATCCTTATAGTACTGGATTTCCTTTGCCAATTTAGCCCGAACCCTGCTCACTTCATTGCGTTGCCTGAGACATGCGACATCTACGTAACCCAAGTATTTGCGATTGTAATCAAGCACGGGTAATACCTGTTGCTCCAGTTCGCAATACTTCAGAAGGTCGTCGGTGCTAGACGCAACCTCGGTGTCTCTGATAATTAAATCGCCTGAGGCAGAGCCAGATTCGATAAATGAAAACAAGTCCAGAAGACCTAGGTACTCGCCATTAGTTACCACTGGCAGTTGAGTTACCGATGCTGCTTTAAATACTGATAAAATAGCCGATTGTTCCCCGTTGGCAAGGTCAATATAAAACCTGGTTTCCAAATCTGCTCGGTCAACCACAATATCACCTTCTTTTAAGCGATTAGAATCTTTAGCTAGTTACCCCATTACTTCAATACTATTGAAGCTTAATTCTTTAGCACAATCTTCTAATCATAACCGACCTTATTGTTGTTTTTAACTGATGATTGTAATATATTGCAAGTATGCAAGGAGGATGGTTTATGGACAGGGCAGTAACTGTAGAGAATTTGTCAAAAACATATCGTCGACCCGGAGGCGCCAAAGTATCGGCGATAGATTCAGTCAGCTTTCAGGTGCCCAGTGGCTCGATTTTTGGTCTTCTGGGTCCAAACGGTGCCGGCAAAACAACAACCGTCAAGTCAATCTGTGGATTAATCAAGCCAGATTCCGGCACCATAAGTGTCCACGGACATGATGTTTTTCGCCAGCGCACCCTGGCCTTACAGCAAGTATCCGCTGTGCTCGAGGGAAACCGCAATATCTACTGGCGCCTTACCCCTAAAGAAAACCTGAAATTTTTAGCAACAATCCGCGGACGCACACGCCGGAAGTTGAAAGCGGAAATTGAAGAACTGCTGACTATTTTCGGCCTGGAAGCCCAGGCCAATCAACCGGTGCGTAAGCTCTCCCGGGGGATGCAGCAAAAGTTGGCGATTGCCATCACTTTGATTAGTAAGGCGCCCGTGCTCTTGTTGGATGAGCCCACACTGGGGCTCGATGTCAAGGTCTCTTACGAGGTGCGCAAACTCCTGCAAAGGATTGTCAGTGAACATAAGCGCGCAATTATCGTGACCACCCATAATATGAATGTCGTTGAGGATATCTGTGAACAAGTTGTGATTATAAACGAGGGGCGAGTTGTGGCCAATGACCGCACCGAAAACCTGCTGAAACTGTTCCAGGCCCGCTCCTATCACCTGACTGTTGGCAGTCTCAGTGACGAACAGCAGCGGCTTTTGACTGACATTCCCCACCTGAGCCTGGAGCAACAGATCGGAGAATGGCGGATTGCCCTGGACATCGAAGTAGCTCCTGCCCTCTGGCCGGTCCTGGACTTGCTTAGACAAGAGGAAACCGTTATTGAATCAATTACACGCCAGGAGTTAAACTTCGAAAAAGTTTTCCTGGAACTGATGGGAGGGGACGAAGCATGAACTTCTGGTTGGGCTTCCGGGCCATGTTTAAAAAAGAACTGCTGATTATAATCAGATACATTGCCAATACCATGGGCGGCATGCTGACCTTCTATCTGGTCTTTCTCCTGATTTTTCTTGGCTACAGGGGCGTAGCAGGTGCCGGCGCCAGTTTCGGCGAGGGCACCGGCCATCTGATCGTTGGTTACACCACCTGGTTGTAATACCGTCAACTTGGGCATGCGGACATTTTCTTGGACTTCTTTATACAGCTAAACCAATACTTCGTCTATATGCCACTGGGCTCATCGCCCCAAGAGACATCTTAATTCGTTCTTCATTATACCACCTGAGATAACGGTCGAGTTCATCTATAAACTGATTTATAGAAACATCTTTCCATGACCGGAAATAAAACATCTCATTCTTGAGTCTTCCAAAGAAGCCTTCACACGCAGAATTGTCTGGCGAACAACCTTTCTTGGACATCGATCTCGTCAATCCAGCACCTTCCATCCTTGAGAGCCAGCCAGGCCAACGATAATCGACTAAGGAAAAGGGATTGCTCCCTTTCCCTCGTCTAAGAACCGTACGTGAGAGTT
>VEMY01000056.1 GCA_009711825.1 Bacillota bacterium
ATATAATGACCATGGTTTTTGAGTTGGGACGCCCTGGTGCTGCTGTAATGGGTAGCACGCTAACGGGGCGTCCTTTCCTTTCATAAGATAAGGTCATTATACCTAGCAGTTGTTGGACAGGCAATACAGTCAACTTTTGGGCTATATGGTTCAGCAAAAACAATCTAAACTGCGATTGATTATTGAAAAAACCTTGTCTGCAGGCAAGGTTTTTTTATTTAGACAATATAATTTGGTAAGAAGTGTTTGGAGGAGGTTGAAAGGTGAATACTGTGGTGATTACCGAAAAAAAGAAGCGGTTCCGCCAAGATAAAGACAATCCTTACCGCTCGCGTTATATGCTATATAAATTAATTGACGAAAACGGGCATCTGTATATTGAAGTGGAACAACAGGATTTTGTTCTCAACAGCAAAGTGGCATCGTCCATACATTGTACACCGGAGATTCGGTCCCGTAAAATTGGCAATCAGTTAATTGAATATATGTTGAATAATGTACGCGAAATCGGTGAAGTCGGGCCACTATATTCTAACTGGCAATCGGGTAAAATTGCCTTGATAGTGGAACAGAAAAATATGTTGGTAAAGGAGGCAATACGCAAACGCTTTGCCCGGAACTTAAAAAGAATATAGAAAAACAAAAAGGAGGCAAATGCCTCCAAAATTTAGTCCATTACCCGAAATACAGCCGTAACTTTGCCAAGGACAGTTAGGCTGTCAGTGAGGATGGGCTCATAGGCGGGATTTTCCGGTTGCAAACGGTAGTGATCCCTTTCGATAAACAAACGTTTGACGGTGGCTTCATCCTCCAATAAAGCCACAATAATTTCTCCATTATCAGCAGTGTTTTGCTGGCGGACAACTACCATATCGCCGTCAAGAATTCCTGCATTCATCATACTGTCGCCCTGAACTTTCAGAACAAATTGCGCAGAACCCTGCTTGATAAAACCTGCAGGAACGTCGACATATTCATCTACATTCTCTTGGGCAAGAATCGGCTCACCGGCGGTTACCCGACCCACCAGCGGTAGGGCGACCATAGTAGTGGCAGTGGGTTGATTGAAGTCAGGGTCGGTGATCTCAATCGCCCGAGGCTTGGTGGCATCACGGCGTATGTAGCCTTTGGCCTCTAACTTTTCCAAATGGGCATGAACTGTTGAGGAGGAGCGGAGCCCCACAGCTTCGCCGATCTCCCGAACAGAAGGGGGGTAACCCTTTTTCAAAACTTCGGATTTAATGAAATCATAAATGCGTTGTTGGCGTGGGGTGAGGGATTTCATTAGCATAGCCTCCCAATGAAGATTCTTTCACTCAGTATAACAGAAATTTTGGAGCAAGGCAAACGTAAGTTCGAAAATCCTTGACACAGAACATACATTCTGGCATAATAAACACAAACAAATGTTCCGGGGTGATTAGATGACTAAAAGACAAAGACGCCGCTTGCGCAGACGCCTACGTAATCTCTGTTTATTGGTTACATGTGTTTTCCTGATCCTGTCCCTGACAACGGTCTTGGCTCAGTCATCAAATAATAGCACTGATTATCTGACTTATACAGTTCAATCCGGGGATACATTATGGGAAATTGCCAGTGAATACCGTGGTCGCACCGAAATTCGGCGATATATTGATTTAATTCGTAGTCACAACGATCTCGGGACAAGCCATATTAGGCCTGGTCAGGTTTTAGAACTCCCGTAAACTTTGTGCATATTCACCTTTGCTAACGCAAAGAATATGCTTGGGGGTGAGTTGAATGCCGGACAGATTTCCGATTGACTATCCAAAAACTGAAGATTGGTTTGAGGCCTGGCGTCAATACAATTATTACTACGGACATTCAGAATTACCGCCAGAGCCAACTGTGAATGATCAACACCATAAGCAAAACTTTAGCGATGCTTACACCGAGCATAATTATTATATTGACTATGACCAACATGGCGGAGTTTAAAACCGCCATTTTTCCCAAAAAACAACTTCCGATAATATATATTATGTTAACTAGCTAAAATTTTCAGCTTGGTTTTGTTAATTATAGCAAAAAACTTTAAAAGTTGCTTCCTCCCTCTTTTTTTGTTTATCTCGATAGCTTGTCCAACCCAAAAGACCAAAGTTTTCTCAGCTTTGTGGTCATTGACAAACATCAGCATCTGTTTTATAATAAAGCTTGTCGCAGGGGAGTGGCTCAATTGGTAGAGTGGCGGTCTCCAAAACCGTTGGTTGCAGGTTCGAGTCCTGTCTCCCCTGCCAAATAAACTCAAGCATATCAGGGCTATATAAGCCCTGTTTTTTTATTTCTTTCTTATGTTTTTTAATTTGTTGCCCATTTCGTGCCCAACTACACCACAACACGCCATAAATCTCTCTAAATTTGACCGCTCAGAATCCTCTCTAATGCGTTTCCAAGCGGTGGGTAAGGGATAAGGCTACCCACATACGAGGGTAGCCGAACTTTATCGATAATTTCTTCTTTTAGCAAGACATGATTCTTATTGGATGAGAGCATCATGATTGGCGCCAGATCAGAATATCCCTTGTTAATAATTGCTTTTGCCACCTGGAACCCATCCATTCTAGGCATCCAGCGATTCAATAAAATCAGCTTTTACTTAGGCAAATAACGCTTCGTGAATTTCGCCCGGTCCCGGTCTGTGGCCTAGGGAATATGCTGTACTAATATCGTCTAGGAGGGTACAGAGTGACTTATTACGGTAAGCAGCCACCATGGCCCTGGCCGCCGGAACCGCCGAAACCACCCAATCCACCAAAACCGGAGCCGGATGCATGTCCGCAAGAACCGGGAACAGTGTTGCGCATTTCAATTCCTGCCGGTGCCGATATAAATTTGGCAAACTTGTTGGAGATTAGCGCACCAACAGGAATTTGCCTCTTGGTCCGGATTCCAACCCTGGGTGGAGCCTTGACAGAGCAATTGATAAATGCCGTTAAACAAGCCGGCGGTAGTGTTGAGTTTGAATAAACAAAAGGCCCTTACGGGTCTTTTGTGCTATCCCTGCTCTTTTTGCCCAGTCCGCGCAAATGCACGCCCGAATATGCTGTACCATCAAAAAGCAGGAGGTATGTCAGTGACTAACCAAGGCCATTATCCGCCCCCCTCCCATCCATGTCCCCAACAGCCAGGGACCCTGATCCGAGTATTTATCCCCGCTGGTGCAGTAATTAACCTGGCAAACTTGATTGAGGTCAGTTCCCCTTCCGGGATATGCTTAATTGTGCGGATTCCTCTGCTTGGCGGCAGCGCCCAGGATATTCTGAGCGCTATTCAACAAGCCGGAGGCACTGTGGAGTATATGTAGTTGTTAACGCGCCCGCTGTTGCGGGCGTTTTTAATTTGGCATGATTGTCGGTTCGGCCGGGTAAGCTAAACATTGGAAAATGACGGACTGGAGGGCTGGCATGCTAATTAGACGCGTAGTGGGAAGCACCTTAATTCTGTTGTCCATCTGGCTCACTTTGGTGGATACTTTGTCGCTGACCAATATCGCCATAGGTCTGTTGCTGGCAGCATTGGTGAATATCTTTTTTTCCGAAGCGGTACATCGCTACATATCTCCCCGGATACTGAACCATATCTTTACTGGTCTGCTCTATCTGCCTTTATTTATTGTCGAAATCTTTTCTGCCAGTTTCCGCCTCGCCCTGCAGGTTTTTCAGCCTCGTCCCAAACTGAAACCGGCAATTGTCGCCCTCCCCTTAGAAGTGTCAACGCCCACTGCGATGACAATGCTTGCTATTATGGTTACCCTCACACCCGGCACGCTTGCCCTAGACTTGGACCCCAAGCAGCGTCTGCTCTATATACATTGGGTAGATGTGACCACAACAAACAAAGAACTATATAAAGATAAAGAGGCAAGCATTGGTGATATGGAACTATGGGCCAAGCGGATTTTTCAACGATGATTCTCGCTGTAATCTTTGTCCTCCTCTTCTCCTCTCTCGTCTGTTTATATCGGGTGATTGTAGGCAGGACAATTTACGATCGCTTAATTGCTGCCGACGCCATTGGCGTCATGTTTGCGCTAATCATCGTGCTCTGCGGCAGCTATTTTCAGCAGCCTTATCTCTATGATGTCGCCTTGGTATATGGAGTGCTTTTGTTTCTGGACATGTTGATCTTTGCCAAGTATCTGGAAAAGGGGGACATCCTGAAATGAACTGGAGTATTCCCGGCTATCTGCTGCTAGTTCTAGGAATATTCTTTACTCTTGCCACAGCAATCGGCATGGCTCGGTTTGAGGAATTATTTATAAAATTGCATCTTGGTTCTAAATGTCTGACGGCCGGAGCCTTATCTGTTCTGTTTGGCGTGATGTTTCTTGAGGCTGTTGTCTCAGGGAAAATTATTTTGCTGGCGGTTTTTCTTGCCCTTTCCAACCCGGTCGCCTCTCATGCTTTGGCCCGGGCAGCCTATAAAAATGCCGAGGGACCGGAAGGCTTATATATTGATGAATATCGGGGGAAGGATTCATGACCTACGTCTACTACTTGTTTCTCGGCTTTATGATTTTGACTGCGTTATTTTCCATTCTCTACACCAATCTGCTCAATGCGCTGGTCTGCTTCTCGCTTTTTAATTTGGCGATGGTGGTGGTGTTTTTGTTATTACAAGCGCCGGATGTAGCCATGGCGGAAGCGGTTATCGGTCTTGGTCTGACAACCGCCCTCTTTATCGTGGCCGTCAGCCGCACCCGGGAGCGGGCAGATTGAGGAAAGTCTGGTGTCTAGTGCTGCTAACCGGGTTGCTTACAGCCATATTCCTGGCCCTGATCGAGCTTCCCTCACCCAATGAGTTGCGGCCGACGGCCTGGCATTATGTTACCTGGGGTGTGGCAGATACCGGCGCAGTAAATTTGGTGAACGCTGTACTTTTTGATTACCGCGTTCGATACCTTAGGCGAAGCAACTGTTATATTTACCGCTGCTGCAGCATTCAAAATGCTTTTTGACAGCCGCCGGGCTTTTTTCTTTCAGCATGGAATGTCTGAGATCGTCAAATCCGGGATGGCAATTTTCTCCCCGATAATTTTTATCTTTGGCTGCTATCTAATCTTGGCGGGCCATTTGTCGCCAGGTGGCGCGTTTCAGGGTGGGGTGGTCTTGGCGGCGATAAGTGTGGTGATTACCGTGGCATATGGGCTCTGGTATCAGGCGTTACCGGACTCTGGACATCCGGGTTCTACGGAGGTTGAGGGGTTGAAAGAATTACCCGTACTACTAATCTTGATTCCATTGGTTACAGCCTTTGCAATCCCACTGATATCGGTTGTCATCCGCAGGCGCTACCTGGTGCTGGCGCTGCTGGGCACAGCTCTCACCGCCTTGCTCAGTATCTGGGGGCTGTTCCTGGCCCTGGACACCACAATTGTCTATCCGGTCGGTGGTTGGTCTTTGCCCTGGGAATTATTCTCACATTGGAACCCGCCTCTGCGCTATGGTCTCTCTGCTCTCTCTGCTGTTTAGTCTGATTTTGATTTATTCATTCAGCTTTATTCGCCGCGGGGCTGCACGCTATTATTACACTTTGTTTTTTTTACTCTGGGCAAGTGTCAATGGCCTGATTTTTACCGGCGACTTATTCAATACAATTGTATTTATCGAAATATCCTCCGTGGCGATATATGCGCTAATTGCTTGGTCACAAACAGATGAAGCGTTGGAAATTGTGTTTAAGTATATGCTGGTAGGCACCATTGGAACCAGCTTCATCATTCTTTCGACTGCGATCCTCTACGCCGCCGCTGGGAGCTTGAGCATTACACATCTCGCCGGGCTAATTCCGGAACTTCCCTTGCGTATCCAGGTGATAACAATTATCCTGTATATCTTTGGTTTCGGCGCCAAAGTAGCTTTAATCCCAGTAAATGCCTGGTTGGCCGATGCCCACGCCTTTGCTCCTACCCCTATTAGCGCTCTTATTTCCGCCGGGTTCATGAAGGTTCTTTTATATGTCTTTTTTCGGATAGCGTACAGTGTTTATGGATGGGAGCTACTTAGTGCCCTAAATATCGACAAACTGCTGCTATATTTTGGCGCAAGCACAGCACTTATCGGCGCCTTCTTGGCCATGGGCCAACAGGATTTAAAGCGAATTCTGGCATATTCAACGATTACGCAACTTGGTTTTATAATTATGGCCTTCAGTTTAGGTACCATTGACAGCCTCGTAGCCGGAATCTATCATTTACTGAACCATGGGGTCGTCAAGGGCACTCTGTTTTTGGCCGTCGGTGTCTTGGAACAGCAAACGGGAAGCACAAGCCTGGAGAAACTTAGAGGAATTGGACCTCGGCTGCCAGTTGCCTTTATGTGCTTTGGAATCGGAGCGCTAGCTTTACGATGTTGATACATTATTTTCACTATTTTTTGCTGGCCTGATTTGTCTGCAATCCTGGGTAAAATCGCTGCATAGCGGCAATCTCAATCGGTATCAAGTTTGGTACATTACCCTGTTGGTATTAGTTCTGTTTTACTGGATAGTAATTTTCCCCCGCGGCTTATAGACATATGCCTAGCCAAGACGGGTAATATGTTGCGCATAGCTTGTCCTCCACATATGCTGAACGGCAAATGTCCTTAAAGGAGGCAAGTGTATGAGCGATGTACTGCTGGCGGCGCTATTGACCTTATTTGCCGGGCTGGCCACCAGCGTAGGCGGCGCAATCGCCTTTTACGCCAAACGAACCAACACCCGATTTCTCGCAATCGCCTTGGGGTTTTCGGCAGGTGTAATGATCTATGTTTCCCTGATGGAAATAATGGTGAAGGCTGAAGAAATCCTAATCGAATCCATGGGCGAAGTAAACGGCAGCTGGGTAACCGTTATCGCTTTCTTTGCCGGCATGGCGTTTATTGCGATAATCGACAAATTCATCCCCTCATTCGAAGAAAGTCCGGACGCGGGGCAGACCGTCCAACAAGCAAAGGAATCCGGCACAACAGGTGTAAACAAATACAATTATTCGTTGTTGCGGATGGGGATGTTTACAGCCCTGGCAGTGGGGATTCACAATTTCCCCGAAGGGTTTATAACTTTCTTCTCCACCCTGCGCGATCCGGTGCTTGGCGTCAGCATAGCAATAGCGGTTGCAATCCATAACATTCCTGAAGGAATAGCAGTTGCAGTGCCAATCTTCTATGCCACCGGCAGCCGGAAAAAAGCCTTTGTCTGGGCCTCTCTATCCGGATTGGCGGAACCGGTTGGCGCATTGGTGGGGTATGTATTACTGGCGCCGATTTTGAGCGACACAATCTATGGAATTGTTTTTGCTTCAGTAGCCGGGATTATGGTCTATATTTCCTTTGACCAACTCCTGCCCGCAGCAAGAAAATATGGGGAGCACCATCTCTCGGTGCTGGGTTTGGTGGCCGGGATGGCGTTGATGGCACTGAGTTTACTCCTGTTTATGTAACAATTAAAGTCCTTTCGATCGAAAGGACTTTAATTGTTATGCGCGTGATTTGGTCAGATATTCAATTATTTCCCGGCGCCGAACAATACCGATAAATACCTCTTGATCATCGGTAACCGGCACAAAGTTTTGGTCTATGGCCAAGGAGAGCAAATCGCCGATATTGGCATAAATCCGCACCGGCTGATTGTCCACCCGGCGGGGCACTTCCGAAAGCAATATTTTCTCAGTTCCCCGGAAATCTAAGCCGGGAGTGTTTTTGAATTTCCACAGCAGATCACCCTCGGTCAATGTCCCGGCATAGCGCTTTTGCTCATCGATAAGTGGTACAGCCGTATAACGATGATATTCCATCTTCTCCAGGGCTTGGCGCATTGTACATTTTAGCGGCAGATAAGCTACGTCTTTTTTGGGAATCAGAAAAAAAGCTACGTTAACTGATTGCAAACTATCCCCCCTACGGCAAACTCAATCCTACATGTGTATGCGGCCTAGTTGATTTACATACACTACACTATATTAAACAATTCGGGATTAAAAGCAAGTTTAGTTCAATCCCTCCCTCTATACGTACATCTATAGTATAGCAAAAAAAATACACAGATTGTGAGGAGCGAGAACAATTAGTGAGATTAATACGGTAACGGAGTGGCTGCGGGACTATCAAGGCGAGGTTCTCAAAATCAGAAAGCGGGAACTAATACTGGGAACAGGCCAGGTTATAGACAGCGATGAAGCCGATATTGCCTTAGAATCGGTATCGGTCCGTGCTCTAGACAAAGCTGACGCTGACGATTATGTCTCGATTCAGGAGTTAATACTCCATGGTCATGGCACAATTTACAGCAAAAAGGGCAAAGAACTGTTACCCCAAGAGGCCTTCGAAATTGCCTTGGACGGGGAGTTAAATGTTGAGGCAAAAAACGACTTGCTAAGAATCGAAACATCACGGGCTATTTACACCATTCACCCGGGCAAACTCCATTGACCCCGGGCTTCTGTTTTTTATTGTAGCTTGTTAAAATAGCCCAAAAGGAGGTACGAGCGTGAAGACATATCGCAAAGAGTTAGTTTTTACAATCAAATCCCGACGGGCATTGAAGAATATTACCCCTGAAATCGAAGCTGCCGTAGCCGAAAGTGGTATCAGGGAAGGTCTTTTACTCTGTAATTCAATGCATATTACCGCCAGCGTCTTCATTAATGATGATGAAAGCGGTCTTCACCATGATTTCGAAGTCTGGCTGGAAAAACTAGCACCTGAGAAGCCCTATACCAACTATCGCCACAATACTTATGAGGACAACGCTGATGCCCATCTGAAAAGGACGATTATGGGCCGGGAAGTTGTCGTTGCCATTACAGAAGGACGCCTGGATTTAGGAACCTGGGAACAAATTTTCTATGGTGAATTTGATGGAAAACGCCCCAACTGGCATTGTACAGTGGTAGACACAGCAAAGGCCTAAAAAAGCCCATGACACAGGGGCTAACCCGTCATGAGCCTAAAAACGTGTTGTGACTACAATATTTACTGTTTTGGACTAGGAAACTCGACA
>VEMY01000057.1 GCA_009711825.1 Bacillota bacterium
CTATGAGTTCGCGCCCATTACCTTTCCCGAGGGGCTGGACAAGGAGACGCTGCTAGATCTTGATTTTGCAGGCAACAAGGAGAACATCCTGATGCTAGGAGCTGTTGGAACCGGCAATTATCGAAAGTGTTTGGTTATGGAAAGAAATTTGGGTGCAGCCTAAGTCCTATTATGTATGGACTTCAATTTCTTTCCATAATACCTCACAATAGACATACAATCTTGTCTATTGGAGGTAAGCTATGGAAACAAGAAAACCAATTGATGTGTTGGCGGTAGAGGTAATCGAAGAATTGAAGAAGCTGAATTACGCGTACAACACTGTATGTGGATTTCGGGCTTCTTTTGGCAGAATCTGTACATTTGCCAGCAACAAGGGAGAACAGTATTTCTCCGAGAATCTAGGAAAGGAGTATTTAAAGGAAAGATACAACTGTACAATAGACTACTATCTAGAGCCGTTCCCCAAAAACGCCAAAGAAGCTATTAGGGCAATCCGGCTACTGGGTGATTACCAGCTTCATGGCATTATTGTTCGCAGAATTGTTAAGCGAAAGGGCTATGTAAAACCGCCACAGTTTCAAGATATTTTGACAGCTTACGAGCATGAGTGCAAAAATAATGAATACTCCATACGAGGCATGCGTACTCGGTTACAACGATTATTCTTTTTTGTAGACTATCTGTCGCTGAGGAAAGTAATGGATGTAGACGAAATAACGCCGGTTATTATTTCGGATTACGTGTTATACATAAGCCCAAAACATGAAAAAAGCATGGCATCCATTCTGACAACTTTAAGAGTGTTTCTGAGATTTATCTATCTAAACAGATACACTGATAAAGACTTGTCCCTCAGTGTGCCGAAACAGAATAAATACTATTACCCTCCTGTACCCTCTACGTGGGAACCAGACGAAGTAAAACGCATCCTTGATGCTATTGATCGTGGAAGCCCTACAGGTAAGAGAGATTACGCCATACTTCTTCTTGTTGCAAAACTTGGAATACGCGTTGGTGACATTAAGGCTTTAAAGCTATCTGATTTACTCTGGACTTCTAAATCTATCACCATTACACAGGAAAAAACAAAAGTTGCGACTACCTATCCAATTCTTCATGATGTAGGCTGGGCTATTATCGACTATCTCCAGAATGCCCGACCTGAGTGTGAGACACCATATTTATTTGTACGCATGAATGCACCCTTTGAAGCGTTTGGCAAAAACGCCAACCTTCATAGTTTAATTTCTAAATACATTCGCCTAGCTGGCATTAGTGTTCCCCCGGGTAAGCGGCAAGGTCTTCATTCTCTGAGACATTCCCTTGCCAGCACATTGTTGGAGCAAGGAGCGTCACTGTCCTTAATCTCAGAAATCCTGGGTCATGTAGATTCAAAGTCGACTTCAATGTACCTGCACACAGATCTAAATGGGTTGAAAGGTTGTGCGCTTGACCCGGAGGAGGTGCTCTCAAATGGCTAAGGGTCTAAGATTTGAGAGCATACTATCTGTTCCAATTGAAAAATACATTGCGGAGAAACGGGCTGTAGGTTACAAATTTGATAAAGGCGCTGTTATGTTGAAGAGTTTTGACTCTTTTGTGTGTAACCAAAACTTTACGAACATAGAGTTAACTAAACAAATGGTTCTGGGATGGACAGCCCGCAAGCCCCATGAAAAATTATCTACACAGAGCGGAAGAATTTCTCTGCTACGGGGATTAGCAGAATGCATGAATCGTTTAGGTTACTCTGCTTATGTTTATCCAAGTGCAATAGTTACTGTTGATAGATATACTTACACTCCCTACATTTTTTCCAGTGATGAGCTAAAAAGAATCTTTGAATTGTGTGATCACTATCCACCTAGCAACTTTTCCCCAAATCGACATTTAGTTTTGCCCCTTTTAATTCGGATTCTTTACGGTTGCGGACTCAGGATATCTGAAGTTGTTCATCTGACCATACAGGATGTTGACCTAAGTAAGGGTCTATTGTACATTCGTAGTACAAAATTCAATAAAGAACGAAAATTGCCTATGGCTGACAGTCTGAAGGAGCGATGTCAAGAGTATTGCAAGAGCGCAGATATTGGAAAGATGGGGAACCCTTATTTCTTTCCTTCTCCATATGGAGGGCATTATTCTGAGTCAACTATTTACTGGCTCTTTAGAGAGGTTCTTAGAAAAGCAGGGATTTCACATCTAGGTCGGGGGAAAGGTCCTCGTATTCATGATATTCGCCATGTTTTTGCGGTGAACTGTTTAAAAAAGTGGGTAATGGAAGGAAAGGATCTAAACAATTGCCTCCCTTATCTATCAGCCTACCTTGGTCATGAAGATTTGCGTGGAAGCCAGCGATATTTGCGCTTAACAGCGGATTTATATCCGGAGATAACAAGAAAAATCGAAAAAAGCTGTTCATACATCATTCCGGAGGTAAATTTGTATGAAACAGACTGATTTTGCGAAAACACTTACACGCTTTTTAATGGATTTTTTGCCTGGACAAAGAAACGTCAGCCCAAATACAATTAAGTCTTACCGTGATGCATTTAAGCAGTACCTTACGTTCATGCAAGAAGAACAAAGGATTAAGCCGGAAAAAATTTCGTTTGCCTCTGCAACCACCTTAAGTATCAAAGAGTTTTTACTCTGGCTTGAAACATCCAAAAATGTCAGTGCTAGCACCCGTAATCAACGGTTGGCAGCCATTCATAGTTTTTTCAGGTATGCTCAAGCTGAGTATCCAGAAATTCTTTTTGAGAGCCAAAAGATTCTTGGTATTCCATTTAAAAAGAAACAACAACAAACGATCCTGCATTTGACCATGACTCAGTTAGCGTATTTGTTCGAACAACCTGATACATCTACAAAAAGAGGACGTCGCGATTTGGCTTTAATGATTACCCTATACGATACGGGTGCGAGAGTGCAAGAGTTAATTGATTTAAAAGTTTGCCAAGTTAGACTAGCCCAGCCTGCAATGATTACCTTAACTGGCAAAGGGAACAAGCAACGAGTTGTACCAATCCTGGCTAAAACACGAGCCATACTTGAAGGGTACATGGCTGAAAATCATCTTTTCGAAAATGGAAGGCAACAAAATCACCTTTTCCATAATAGCAGATACCAAGCGTTTACACGGCCGGGAATTGCATACATTTTAAATAAGTACTTCTTTCAGGCAAAGATTAGCCACAAAGAAGAGATTTTTCCAGAAACTATTCATCCGCACATGCTAAGGCACTCAAAAGCTCTTCATCTACTTGAATCTGGTGTGAATCTAATTTACATCCGTGATTTACTAGGACATGTTAGTGTTACTACAACGGAGATGTATTTGAGATTTGATATAGAGCTAAAAAGAAAAGCCTTAGAAGCTGCATATCCCCAAGTAGTAACTCAAGATGCACCTGCATGGGAGGAGAACATAGGTATCCTTCAGTGGCTAGAGAATCTTTGCAATTCATGAGTTGAGCCAAATTATTATGGAAAGAAATTAAGGTACCTTCATTGTTATTCAGATGTGGTACCCTAATTTCTTTCCATAACCAAATTCTTTCGATAATTGCCGGTTCCAACAGCTCCTAGCATCAGGATGTTCTCCTTGTTGCCTGCAAAATCAAGATCTAGCAGCGTCTCCTTGTCCAGCCCCTCGGGAAAGGTAATGGGCGCGAACTCATAGTTATCCAGGGTTTTAATTGAGGGGAAGCCAGCCTTTCGAATCAACCTGTCAACCCTGTTTTTGTTACGTTCTTCAATGATTAGCTTCATCAGGTCCGTTACATACTGCTCTCGGTTCTGGTATTCCACCTTGTCAATCAGCGTCTCTATGTTCCCAAGCCGTAGCGTCCGAGAGTATTCTTTTAGCAGGCTACTCACCAAACCCACCCCCCTGGAGTTGGCTATACTTGTTTAAATCCGGCGCCCATTCCATAATGTCTTTGGGGGTATAATGCTCAGAGATTGGGGCCTGAACTTTCTCCATTCCGGCTATATAGTCAGCTATGTTAACCAAGCTTGCACTATCTGTTCTCCCGCTCTCTAAACCGCTTTCCACAGCACTTACTACAGTGGCAAAATCATATTTCGCAAAAAGCTCGATTAGGCTCTCAACTCGTTTTTTCCTTTCTTGAAGATTCGGAGGCAAAAGATAGTTCCTTAGAATCTGAGGGAGCAAGCGCAAGCTTGCGCCGCTTTCAATTGCCCTGGGTTTGTTACGGAAGATAGATAGCTCCGCTACCCAGTTAATATTCTGGGCTTTGGCCACGTACTTGCGAGGGGCAGTCAGTAACCGCCTTTGGCGGTGGTTGTCAAGGACCTCGATTCTATCCCACCAGACTTTAACCAAAAACTCTTGCCTGGGGCTTGCCCCGGGAACTGTGTAGAGGTGGTCGCCAACTTTTATCTCGCCATACTTGTTACGGACGGTAACGAGAGCGGTGGTAACTGGCTCAAATTCCTGCTCCGGTAGCTTAAGCAATCGCTTACGGTCTTCTTCGTAAAGGTCCGTAAGAAGTTGACCCTTTGAGTGATGAGGTCTGTTGCGATCATTCCGGCCAAACTCGGAGAGTATGTCATTAAGTGCATCCAAATCGTCTCCGTTGGGGATAGGGGTTAATGCGTTTCTGCGCACATACCCAACGTCAACCTCAACGTTTCCCTTCTCGTTTCCTTTGCCAGGGTTACAGAATACTGTCTGGAACCGGTAGTGCATTTTAAAGCGAGTGAAGGTCTCATTTAGTTTTCGGTCATGATCATTGAGAATCTTATTTACAACCGGCTTTAAGTTGTCAAATACGAGAGTTTGTGGGACCCCACCCATTTCTTCGAATATTGATCCCAGGCCGTATAAAAGACATTCAAGATTCGCTGCTGGAAGCGCCCGAGAGTAAAATGTATTGCTGTAGGGGAAGGCCAGAACTAGCAGATTGCGCTTCACCCTGACAGTGTCACCGTCAGCCTGGCTTTCATTGGCGTAGAAATCTCCAAAGTCTACTTGGGCTGAGCCAGGCAGATGCTCTAGCCTTACATACTGCTTGTCCTGTTTATGTTTAGAGTAAATCTCTGCTTTGAATCTCTTGACGTAATACCTTACAGTTCTGCTTGATCCCTGGTAGTCAGTTTCGGCTCGAAGCTGGTTGTAAATGGCAGTGGCCGTTCTGCGTTGTTTCTTCGGGACTAACAGATCTTCTTCAAGCCACGCCTGAATTATCTCGGTGTAAGTGTCCAACATAACACGTTTTTTCCGCACCTGCCGAGCCGGTTCCTTAGCTGGGGGAGGGTTATCTGCATATTTCTTAGCTGTTGCCCAAGATATGTTATGAGATTTTGCGATTTGACTTACAGATAATCCTTCTACTTCACGTTGTTCTTTGATACAATCAATACGAGCCACGGTTAGCATTCCTTTCATACCTCCTGAAGTCGCGTTCAAGAGGTTTAATTCAGGATGCTATGCCGTGGTTCCTGCTTTTGAACTATTAAATTTTAATTGCCAAACTCGCTAATTCTAGATTGCCATAAACATAGCGATGATAGTTAATTTCCGGGGAGGCAGGATTATGAAAACTTTTTTTTTAGGATTAACAGATTTTATTGTTGAGATAGGGGTAATGACTGCCGTGTGGCTTATTACGTATTCATTGCTTGTATATACAACTTCTAAGCTCTATAAAGCCGGGCCAATTTTCAGGATGGACAAGAGATTGAGGTTTGTCATCTTCGTAATTATCCTTATCGTAATGGTATATGCTCTCACGGATATTGGAGTAAATCTTTATTGGGAATGGACGCTTCGAGGAGTGTGTTGGGCTGTACTAAGTATCATTGCATTTAAATTTATTGGGGAAAAATAAAAACCGGGAGGTGAAGTCGTATGGCAATCTACCTTTTACTCATTTTATACTTATGCTTATTAATATCAGTAGTTTTTGTTCTAGCGTACACTAGAAAAGGTAAAAAAGTCATCCTAGATATAGAGTCAGTTAACGTTTTACGGGAAATGTTGAAGTCAGAAGGTGCAGACCAAAAAATATTAGAGGATAGGATAATAGAGGACAAAAAGTATTATTACCATCCCTTGAAAAACCATATAAGCCTTAGAGGCTTTGATAACACTTCCGCTTATGATATTGTTTGACCTGTTCCCGGTTTGTCGGACACACAAGAGTGAGATAAAATAATCTTGTGGAGGTCGATAAACATGGCAGAGAACGGCAAAAGGTATACCCAGGAATTCAAGGATGGCGTCATCAAATTGATCAAGGAAAACGGTCGTAGTGTTGCCTGCGTCTCGAAAGATGTTGGTGTTCGGGAGCAAACCATTTACCGTTGGCTTGACCAGGATAGAATTCAGCAGCAACCTGATAAGGCGCGAATAATGGAGCTCGAGGCTCAGCTGAAGGAAGCAAAGCGCCGCTCTGATGACCTGGAAGAGACGGTAAAAATCCTAAAAAAGGCCACGGCCATTTTCGCTACACAACACCGGAAATAGTATTTCAATTCATTGATGACCACCGCTCCGATTTTCCGGTGGAGAAGATGTGCCTAGTCCTCGAAGTATCAAGGAGTGGCTACTACGACTGGCGAGGTCGCGGACCAAGCAAACGCGAAGAAAAAGATGCAAAGCTGCTAAACCTCATTCGCAAAAGTCATCAGGATAGCCGGGGGATATACGGGTTGGATAAAATTCATCAAGACGTCTGAGTTATCTTGCCATGCGGTCGCAAACGCGTCTATAGACTGATGAAAACTAACGGGATATCATCCAGGCGCCCCCGTAAATTCAAGGCTACCACCAACTCGAAGCACAACCTGCCGGTGGCAGATAATTTATTAAACCAAAACTTCAGTGTGGACAAGCCAAACAAGGTATGGGTTAGCGATATAACCTATATTCGGACAGATGAAGGCTGGGACTATCTAGCTACAGTAAAGGATCTTTTTAGCAAGGAGATTGTCGGCTGGGCGGTTGCAAGCACTATGACTCGTGATTTGGCTATCAACGCCCTGGATGCCGCCATAAAGAAGCAGAGGCCCCCTGCAGGGCTTATCCATCACTCAGACCGTGGGGTTCAATATTGCAGCAAGGATTATCAAGCTATATTAGCAAAGAACAAAATGGTATGCAGCATGAGCAGAAAAGGAAACTGCTATGATAACGCGAGCGCTGAGAGTTTCTTTAGCGCCATCAAAAACGAGTTAATTTATCTAAACAAATTTAAGACCAGGCAAGAAGCCCGGGATGCAATCTTTGATTATATAGAGATTTTCTATAACAGGAAGCGCAGGCATCAAAGTCTGAATTATATGACTCCGGTTGAGTATTTGAAACAGATTCCACTGCAGAAAGTCCCTTTTCCCTTATAATTTCTTCCATTAACGGCAGGATTTTGCACCCCGGAAATTGAAGTAATACCTAGGAATATCGAGCTATTCCTACATAATCGGTGCATAAGGGGT
>VEMY01000058.1 GCA_009711825.1 Bacillota bacterium
TGGAATATGCCCAAAGACTTGCAACGACTTAGTTCAAGCCGAAACACATTGGTAAGCCGTATGCCTTAGCAGGGCACGTGCGGTTTGATGAGGGGGTAGCCATGAGAGTGGTTACCCTACTCTATTTTGCCTGGCTTGTGGCATTAAAAAGCAAACGAGTTCGAGCCGGGTGTTTGATGCAACTATACATTTCACCGGTGGACAAGTATAATTGAGTTTAGAAGATGGGAGGGGTAGTATGCGAAAATTAATTGCACTATTGCTTACATTTGTAATAGCCTTTGGCCTGATTGGAAACTTTGACGCTTTCGCTGAAGCGGAAGAGCTGTATTTTACGATTCTCCACACCAATGACGAGCACTCGGCCCTAGTGCCCTCGCCCCTAGTGGATTATCATCCGGAGCAGGACAATCCTTCGTTGGGCGGCTTTGCCCGCTTGGCTCAGGCAGTGGCAGATATTCGGACTGCCAAAGCAGAGGAGGGGGAACCTGTCCTGCTGCTTTCTGGAGGCGATTACCTGGGGGGCTCACCTTTTGCCTGGCTGGCCCTCAATGGCTTGGCCCCGGAGCTTTCCCTGATGCAGGAGATTGGTTATGACGCTGTTGTAATTGGTAACCACGAATATGATTATGGTCCGGAAGTCCTGGCCCAGTACTTGAAGGCAGCTGGTTATCCGGAAGCCAATGCCCGGACAGCGCTCTTGGCGTCAAACACTCTGCCTCCTGCAGGCCATCCTCTCAATGATGTTGGCATTCAGAAGACTTTTGTTCAGGAGTTGGAGAATGGCATTAAAGTCGGCTATTTCGGCTTGATTGGCGAAGATGCGATATCTGTCGCGCCCCTGGCCGAGCCGGTGGAGTTTGCCGACCAGACCGAGACTGCCCGGGAGGCAGTGGCGGAGCTGGAGGCCCAGGGAGTGGATGTGATTGTTGCCATCACCCATTCCGGCGAGGATGAAGATGTCATTCTGGCTCAGGAGGTTCCCGGTATTGATGTTATTGTCGGCGGTCATTCCCACACTTTGCTATCCGAGCCAATCATTGAAGGCGAAACGATAATCGTCCAAGCCGGCGAGCTGCTCCGGGAAATGGGCTATCTGGAGCTGGCCTATAATCCCAGCACTGGCACGGTGCGAATCCGCAACCAGGAAACCGGTTCACCCCACTCACTCCCCTTGGGCCACCATGTGGGTGAGCATCCTGAAATTGGCGCACGGGTCGCTGAGTATACCGCGCACTTGAACGCCTTGATTGCCGAGATGAGCAACGGCCGCTTTCAAGACATTAGCGAAACAGTAGTTTGGTCGGATTTTGAGGTAAATAACCGCCCGCGTCTTCAGGAGTCTCCCTTTGGCAACTTTGTCACCGATGCAATGCGCCTTGTGGCAGAGGAAGCAACAGGGGAGCAAGTTCATTTGGCATTCCAGGCCAATGGCGTGATTCGTGGACGGATTCAGCCCGGCTCCATGCCCTGGTCCCGGGAGCAGGTGGCATTCTTTGACCTTGCCGATCTTGTGGGGCTGGGCTCCGGTCCTGACGGGACTGCCGGCTATCCCATGGTCTCAGTATACTTCACAGGTGAGGAGTTGCGGCGGATATTCGAGGTGCAGGTGCTGCTGGCCGAACTGATGGGCGACACCTACTTCCTCCAGATGTCCGGTGGCCGCATTCAATATGACCCGGGTCGGGCAGTGTTATTAACCGTCCCGTTTCTTGATATCCCCGTTCCCACCACCCGGGCGGTGTCTAGCGCTGAGCTGTATGTCGGAGACGGAATTCAGGACAGCGAGGAGTTTGTGGCAATTGAAAAGGGTGATGAAGCCCTTTACCATGTGGTCACCGACTACTATATCGCCGCGTTTCTGCCCATGGTTGGCGATATGTTGCCCAGCTTGGAACTGATTCTCAAGGACAAAGCGGGCAATCCGATTGACGATTTGGATGACGCAATCATTTATCGGGATGGCAGTGAACTCAAGGTATGGCAGGCGGTATTGGAGTTTGCGGCTGCCCAACCCCTTGATGACCAGGGAAATCCCCGGATCCCTGAATACTACGCCGCCACTGCCGACCGACTGATTGAGGAGCATTTGATGCCCCTCTGGATCTGGCTGATCATAGCGCTGGTTTTGTTGGTGGCGCTGATTTGGTTGCTGGTCCGCCTGATTCGCCGCCGACGGCGTCAGAAACATCTATTTGCCTAAATAGTAAGCCTGCGCGATAAAATGCGCAGGCTTTTTTAATAAACCGGAATATAATTTCCATCCTTAGCGGCAACAACTTTTTCCCATGTCAGTTTGCACTGTTTAGCCATGTCAATTGGGTCACTGCTCTCCGGCAACTCCACTTCCAGGCACAATCCGCAGCTGGAACTGAGCACCCGGGGAATTGGCCGCAACTTTCCGGGCAGCCCGGTTTGTGGCCAGTTCTTTTCCGCCACTAGCGCGTCATGGGTGGTGGGGAACAGATACAGGTATTTTTTCATGCTCTGCTCAACTCGAGAACATAAATTCCATCTTCCCGGGCAGTTTCGCGAACCTGCAGCTTATTGGTTGCGGCCAGCCGCTTGATATTCTCCCGGGGCGCGCCGGGTTCGGTAACCACCGTAACGGGCAGCTGGCCTGCTTTGATTGCTTCACTTACCTTCAGTACCGGCAAGGGACAAGAGAGACCACATACATCGAGTTTGTTCATTCTAGGCAGCCTCCTTAGTGTTTTTCATTAGCGAAATGTTGAATTTATGGCCAAAGGCAACCAGCGTCAAAATAACCAGACTTGCCACCACGGCAATCTGCCCGTTTAATCCGACACCGGCGGCGGAACCAGCGAGACCGAAGTTGTGGGCAAAACCAGCGCCGACGATCAGGCCGAAAACGGTCAGGGTGGCATCGGTATCGCCTTCACCAGCCAGAATCAGCTGCCGTAGCGGACAGCCACCTGCCAGCACAGCCGCGTAGCCGACAACTGCCATGCCCAGGAAGTTCCATAGGTGGGCGGTGTGGGCGATGGGTTGGTTGACAAATCCCAAGTTAAAGCCCGCAAAGTCGGAGATAAATGCTCCCGCCAGCAAGTTGCCCGCTAGGGCGGTGACAAAGATTGCCACAAAACCCCAAAGCAGATGGGGGTCGCGGATCAGAATCATATCCCGGATTCCTCCCGCCATGCACAAACGAGAACGCTGGGCCAGGACGCCGATTAAAAGACCGGAAAGTAACGCAATCCAGATTGGCGCTGCCAGCGAGCCGGGTCCCTCGGCGCTAAAGAACACAAAATCTGGGCGCATCATTAAGGCGACGAAGATTGCCACCAGCAGCACTGGATAAGCGAAGCCCATGCCCTGGGATTGGACTTGCGCCCGGCCCGGGTTGTAGCCGGAACGGAGCGCCAGCACACCGGCATAAATGCCTGCCGCGAAACCACCCAGGCCCAGTAGGGCGTTGAGGTCGCCGCCGGCGAGACGCAGGGTCATTCTTAGCGGACAGCCGAGAAAAACCAGGGCGCCAATCATCATCATCACACCCAGCAAAAAGCGCAGCAAGGGGTTGGCGCCGCCCCGGGTCTTGAATTCACCTCTTGCCAGGGCAATTACAAAAGCGCCAAGACCAAGGCCGACGATTTCCGGACGCAGATACTGGACAACTCCCGCCCGGTGTAGCCCGATAGCGCCGCTGATGTCCCGGAGGAAACAGGCAATGCAATAACCCATGTTTGGAGGATTTCCTAAAATTGTAAGTAGTACTGCGATTGCTCCCACCACGAAGCCAGAAAAAATTACTTTTAAGTTCAAAAAACACCCTCCTGTTCCTGTTACATTTTTCACGTATATTATACATTAGGATAACTTAGAAAGATAATCAATATTTCTTATGCTATCAGGCGGGGCTTAAAGGTTTAGTTACAGGATTGATCCACACATAAAAAACAGCCCTTGCGGGCTGTTTTTAAGTGGCTTACAGGCCAAGTTTGCTCTTGTCTTGCAGGCGCTTCTTCCAGGCATACATGGCCAGCGAGACGCCGATGACGCCGTAGGCAGCAAAGACCCGGAAGTACTCGCCAACCTGGGCATCGCCGAACAATTGGCGACCGGCGGGCGGAGCAACGATAAACAGTGTGTGGAACAAGAACACACCCAGCAGCGCCTGGCCGATGGTGGCCTTGGTGACGGTGGCGCCGCCAATCAGCAGTGCGGCCACCGAGTAGAGACCAACCTGCTCATGGCTGCCGTAGGTGCTGAAGGTGCCCAGGTTTTGCAGGAAGATGGTGTGGCCGATTGCGGCCATGACCATGGACATCATAATCGCGATAATCCGCACCCTGTTGACGTTGATACCGGCAACTGCCGCCACATGGCGGTCCTGACCGACACTGCGCATATCCTGTCCCAGTTTTGTTTTGGAGAAGAAGACAATGAACATACAGCAGAGGAAGATCACGAAGGCCGTTAGCAATGGGATCCGAATATTGTTGATGTTAGTTTCATTCACTATCTGAAGCACGCTCCAGATGCCGACATAACCGAGAAGGACCCCGTAAACTCCTAGTTTAAGCTTAGATGGCAGCGGACGTTTTTGCATAAATTGCCGGAAGAGGAAGTAACCGAGAATGCCAGCAATCAACACGATTGCTGCTATCGGCAAGGTCAAGCGCAGCAGAGTCGGATTGCCAAAACTGAGGCCTGGCCAGTCCATGCCATACTTGAGACCGTCGGTGAGGTCAATCGTCGTTCTGATGCCAGTGCCCCGAGAGAGAACCAGCCGCGCATTGTCCATGGGAATAACTGGACCGATGAGCTGCAGGAAGATAAGCTCGTAAATCCCCTGGGCAAAGAAGGCCAGAATCAAGCCGGCAATCATTTCCTGCCCCTTGGTCTTGTTAAACAGCTGACCGGTCAGATAACCCAAAAGCATTGCCACCGGTGTTGCCAAAGCGATAACCAGCAAGATGCCGGGGAGGCCGTCAATACCCCAGTGGGTGACAAAGATGACTGCCCCCTGGGCGGCCATGGCGCCAAGCACGATGGAGAAGTTCATGCCCATACCCGCCATAACAGGAATGATCAGAGACAGAACCAAGAATGCGTTCCGGGATATCCGCGAAACCATGTCTACCAGGAAGAGGAAGGGGCTCATCTCGGCGGCAATAAAACCAAGCAAGCCGAGGACGACAAACATGATTGTGACCATGTTATTGGTCATGAAATCTTTAATCTTGGTGACATTGTCTTTAGCCGGCGGGGTAGGAGTTTCAACTGGCATTTCTTCTGGTGGGGTTATACCTGCAAATGATGTGTTTCTCATGCTTACTCACCCCCTACTTGTGTCAGCGCGTATAGAATAACGCCGTTTTGAATAATCCTGCGGCTGATTTCACCCATGTTTTGCAGGTCAGCGGTAAAGGCGTTGGCCACAGGCATAGCGACAACGTAGATTGCCAAAAACAGAACTGAACCAAATATGACATTAAAGATAGTTGCCTTTTTAATTGACGCGCCACCAATCAGGACCGCAGCGACGGCGATAAAAGGCATGAACATTGGCGCTTCATAGAGCTGCAGGAAGCCGTAACTTTGAGCGTAAACAAGAATACCAACTGCGCCCAGAGCTGTGGAGAGCGCGGTGCCGATGATCCGGTGCCGGTCAACATTGATGCCGGCAGCTTCCGAGAAGCGGGGGTTGTCACCGGTGGCATACATGGCGATACCGGTTTTACTGCGCATAAACAACCAGACTAAAAAACAGCTTATGCCGAAAAACAATAGCAGACCGGTGGGTATCGTTACTCCGCCAATACTAAACGCCCAAAAATTATCGAGGATACCGGCAATGCCCCGGTTAAACAGGGAAATTTGCACCCGCACCCCTTGGCCAATGGGCCAAGCCATTTCCGGGTTATTTAGGGGTAGGAATATCCAAGCCAGCTTCATGATTGAAACCATGGAAAAGCCGACATAGGTGGCGATAACCATTTCGGATCCCTTAACCTTGTTCAGCAGCCAGCCGTAGCCGTAGCCGACAAACAGGGCGAAGGGCAGAGAGAAGAGAATCGCCAACATGAATATTTGTGCTGCCCCCAGTTGCATGAAATCGCCGACGCGCCATGCAAATTCCAGGGAGAACAGCCCGCCAACCAATCCGCAGAGAATGCCTACGGAAATTCCGAAGTTAGGTCCGATGCCACAGACAATCGCCGGCAACATCGCCAGAACAAGGACGCCCCACATGCCGATACGCTGTAGCGAATCGGTGAGCAGTTCCGCAATATTTAAGCCTGGTAGGAAAACAGCGGCGACGCACAAAAACAGGAAGAAGCCCAGGATAATGATTCTGGTGGCGCCGAAATCTTGAAAAAATTGTTTGATTGCACTACCCATTTTTACGCTCCTTTCCTACGTTTGTGGCCGGCCATTAGCAGACCGTATTCAGCGTCGGAATCTTGTGGTTTGAGGATCCCGGACAGTTTGCCTTCAGTGATAATCGCTATCCGGCCGCAGACACTACGCAATTCGGCCAGTTCACTGGAGGTCATGATAATCGTCATTCCAAGTTCTTCATTCATCCGTACCAAGGTTTCCAAAACAAGCTTCTTGGCACCGATGTCGATGCCCCGGGTCGGTTCAGACACAAACAAAATATCCGGGTTCATCGTCAGGGCCCGGGCAACACAGACTTTCTGCTGGTTACCACCACTCAGCCGACGGACAATCTGGGTCGGTCCGGTGCAGCGGATATCCAGCTCTTTAATCATATTTAAGGCGTGTTCGCGAATTTCTTTATTGTTTAATGTTGTAAACAACCCAAACTTATGCATAAACCGATTCTGGTTTTGGATGGCAGTGATAGCAATGTTCAGCTCGATGGAAGAGTCCAGAAGCAGGCCGACGCCACGACGGTCTTCCGAAACATAGGCCATACCACGGGCGAGTGATGCATGGGTATTGTTCAGTGGCAGATTTTCACCGTTGATCAATACCTCGCCACGGCAGGGGTACAAACCCATGATGCCATTGGCAATGCCGATTTTACCCTGACCGGCCAGACCGCCGATTCCAAAGATTTCTCCTTTTTTAACTTCCAGGTCGAGACCCTTAACCTCTTCGCCCGGCATATGGACCACCAAATCCTTGATACTCAGGGCTGTGTCCGCTTCCTTGATGTCGACTGCTGCACGGGACATGGTTTCCACTTTACGGCCAACCATCAATTCGGCCATTTCGGTAATGCTTGTATCCTTAATATCTTTGCTTACTACATGTTGTCCATCCCGAAGTACGGTAATGCCGTCACAAACCTCCATAACCTCATCCAAACGGTGGGTTATGAAGAGGATGGCGATTCCTTTGGCGGCGATATCCTTCATCGAGTTGAGAAGGTGTTCTGCCTCAGATTCAGCAAGCACTGCTGTCGGTTCGTCAAAAACCAAAAGTTTAAGGTTTGATTTGTCAATTTCCCGGGCAATTTCGGTGAATTGCATGTAACCGACCGGCAAACCGGCCACAGTTACATATTCGTCGATATCGATGTTCAAGGTATCCAACGCTTTGCGGGCGTCTGCATTCATCTTCTTAAAGTCCAAGGATTTGAGTTTTTCGCCAAAAATACCACTGAGCAAATTCGGCTTAAGGATTTCCCTATTGAGCTTAATGTTCTCAGTCAAGGTAAAGTTGGGCAACAGCATGAATTCCTGGTGAACCATACCAATTCCGTGATGCATCGCCATTTGCGGCGAATTGATATTGACTTTTTCTCCCTCAATGAATATTTCCCCGTCATGACCACCGGTGGTGTGTATCACCCGCATTCCGAAGAGGATGTTCATGAGTGTGGACTTGCCGGCGCCATTCTCACCAACAATTGCGTGGATTTCGCCAGGCTTGATGTTGAGGTTGATGCCTTCGAGCACTTGTGTTCCATAGTAGTTCTTACCAATATCCTTCATCTGCAGCAAATAGTTCTCTGACATACGTTCCCCTCCCTACAGTAGATTTAAAAATGCAAGGTTGCCAAATACGGCAACCTTGCATTCGGAATTTGGCAGGACTTATTCACCGAAAATGATGTGATCGGAGAGGTACAGATAGTAGTTGTCAGTGCCGTCGTACTCGCTCAGGGTAACCTCAGCGGTGTAACCGAGCAGGTCACTAGCGATACCTTCCATGATGTCAATGAACGCTTGCTTGTCGTTACGGCTGGAGATGTTGCCTTCAATCCAGTCGATGGCATAGTAGGTGCCAGCCTGGATGTAGAGCATGTTGACAGGCAGTGGCCAGGTAGCAACGCGGCCAGCAGCGCCCATTTCGACAACTTTCTCTTCGATGGCTTCCAGCATCCATGCTACATCGCCCTTGTTCTCATCTTCAACCTCGATACCCAATGCTTGGGGCAGAGCGTGATATGGGCTGGGGCAGCACTGGACAGGGAAGATGCCGCCGTTGGTGATAGCTTGATAAATCAACGGCTCCATCATTGCACAGTTGGTGCCAAACACTGCGGTGTTGGGGCCATACTGGTCAATCTTCCGGGGCACATCTTCGGTGATGAACATCTGGGTGCCAGCGATACCGGCATCAGCAGTGGGGTCCGGAGCATCTTCTTCTACGAAGGTCATGCCCAGCTCTTCAGCTTTTGCCTTCATCAGGTCACGACGCTGAGCGAGCATTTCGATGGACATATGACGAGGGAAGGAGTAGTGGACCAATACTTCAGCACCCATGTCGTAAGCGTGCTGAGCGATTTGCTCACCACGGCCGATGTCGTCAGTATTGATGACGATGTCGCCCTTGGTAGCGATTACATCCGGGTCTTCCTGGGGAGAACCGAGGATGAACAGCATGTCCGGACGGATTTCCTTAACGCGGTCAACAGCAGGTGAGGCGCCAGGCACGGCCTGGACCATGATGATGGCCTTGGTGTCGGGGTTCTCGGCCATTTCCAGCATGTTGCTGATGGTTGTCTCCTGCTCCTGCATGAAGCGGTCAGGATACGTAGCAATCATAATCCTGTCTGAGCCAAACTCTTCTTGCATTTGCTCAGCCATACGATATTCTTCTTCGTTCTGAGTAACAGTACCGGTCATGATACCAATTACCCAATCTTCTGCAACGTCACCATTGCCATTGTCGTCGCCGTTGCCATTGTCGTCGCCGTTGCCATTGCCATCGCCCCCACCACAGGCCACGAGGCTGAATGCCAACATAAATGCGAGCAGTACCAGTAAACTCTTCTTAAACATATTAACCCTCCTTGTGTTTTGTCCATGTGTTAATCGCGACTAATTAGATTGATTACCACTCCTTTCTGCTATCTGACTTCTACAGAGAGATAGCCTTTATGATATATTCGTTATAACAAAAAAAAATTCCTTCTTTTGCTCCAAAGAATTTTTTATACCAGCTTCTATATTTAAAGAAAACCCCTATTTTTGGTCCACAAAAACCGGTTTGTGTCCAAATCGGGGGTCTTTTACAGTCCGCATCTATATCTATTCTTTTTCTTCAGGGTTGTGGGGATAACGAAGAGTTGCATCAAGCAGCACCCAATCATTTTCTTCCCAGCCCCTGACCATGCCAACAATTCCCGGGTCATCACCCTTCCAGGTTATGTAGTCCCGGACAAATAATTGGGCCGGCACTTCAAAGTCGGTAGGATCGTAATTCACGACCTGCTGATAATATTGCTCGCGGGGGACCCGCAGCCACCTGTGGACCACCCGCACATTTTCTACCGGTCCCAGGTCCTCTACATGACTAAAAATATCTGCCATATTATCACCTCACGGCTAGTATTTCCCCGGTACTGACAACATATTGTTAAAAATAACAAAAAACTCTTGCCACCCTCACAACAGAGTTGTATAATAAGCTGGCAATTATCAGAAAGGAGGCCGCGGAACATGCAAACAATGATTCGACTCAAAGGTGCTGCTAGCAGCAAGCTTAACAAGGACTCAGTGTGTACTTTTCCCGGCCGGTACTTGAATTTCTTTCTTATTTAATATTTGAAAGAACTCAGGTCATCGGCTCGGTTGCCGATGACTTTTATATTTTCCCGTACTCTTTTTCGCGGGCGATGTAGTCATGGGGCAATCATGGCTATTTTTTATGTTCAGGAGGAGTAAAAATGAACTTTGCAATCAAATGCGAAAATGTGGTCAAAAGCTTCTGGGAGGATAAGGAGGCAGATAAATCTGCCTATTGGCTCAAGCGTCTGCGGCCGGGGAAATCCCTGGTGCGGGCCGTTGATGATGTAAGCATTCAGGTGCAGCGCGGCGAGATTTTTGGTCTGCTGGGACCCAATGGTTCCGGCAAGTCCACCTTAATTCGCCTGATGGCAACCCTGCTCCTGCCCGACAGTGGCACTGTCACCGTTTTGGACCACGACGTTGTCAAGGAAACCTTGGCCGTTCGCAAAGTCATAAATCGGGTTTCGGTGGATGCGGCGTTTTTCAAAAAACTCTCCGCCCACGAAAACCTGCTCTATGCCGCCCGGCTATATGATGTAGATTCGCGGTTGGCTGCTCAGACCGCTGCGAAAATTCTCCGCCGTCTTGGCTTCAAAGAAAACAAAATTTACGCGCCCATGGAGAACCTCTCCCGGGGCATGCAGCAAAAGGTCGCCATCGCCCGGGCGCTCCTCACTTCGCCTGTGGTCATGCTTCTGGATGAACCTACCACCGGCCTCGACCCCAAGAGCAAGCGGGATGTCCAGGAATTTGTCCGGGAAATCCAGGGAGAGCACGATGCGACAATTATCCTCACCACCCACGATATGTTTGAGGCAGAACGGCTCAGTGACCGCATCGCCATCATCGACAATGGTCGGATAGAGGATTTGGACACCGCCGCCGGGCTCAAAGCTAAAGCCGGTGTCGATTCGATGGATGATGTTTTCTTTGCTCTCACCGGCAAAGAATGGGAGGAGGCAATTGCCGATGAGTGTTAAGTCTGAAATACGGGCGACCTACGCCTTTGTAGAGCGGAACTTCAATTTGGTCCGCCGCTATATCAACTGGGAAATCGTGTTTGTGTTTTACACGATTATCAACACACTGACCATCGGCCTGATAGGCGTTCAGGCCGGGCAGGAGGCGGGGGAGACGGTGCTCTACCTGATTGTCGGCGCCCTGCTCTGGGGTTTTCTGTCGGTATTGTTCCACGAGGTCAGCGAATCGGTGAGCTGGGAGCGTTGGGAGGGCACCATCGAATACACCTTTATGGCGCCCATCCATCGGCTTACCCATCTGGGTGGAATGTGCATCTTCGCAATTATCTACGGCACCATCCGTACAGCAATTGTATTGGTGGCCGTTACTTTCTTCTTCGATATTAGTCTTGCCGGCGCCAACTTGTTTTCTGGACTTACCGTGCTGGCAGTATCCAGTCTCTCCTTCATCGGGCTGGGATTGATGGCGGCGGTGCTGCCTTTGATGTCGCCGGAAAAGGGCTCCCAGGCCACCCATATCATACAAGGCTTTATCCTGTTGGTCTCGGGTGTGTACTATGAAGTGGAAGTTTTGCCGGTGTGGTTGCAGCCCCTGTCCACAATCTCACCCGCCACCTATACCCTGCGGGCGGCCCGCGCCGCCCTGCTGGAAGGCGCTACTGTCCGGGAGTTGGGGCCGGAGCTCTTGATGCTTGCCGTGATTGGCCTGGCGTTGATTCCCATCGGATTGTTCATCTTCTCCTTGGGGGAACGTTATGCTATGCGGGCAGGAAAATTGAAACGGAATGGTTAACCGGGAGATAAGATTGTAGGCCGCCTGAGCTGTTGAAACGGGCGGCCTTTTGTTACCAGATTGTAATATACGGTTGCAATTTTTATAACCAGCTATTATAATCAAGGTATAATAATTTATGGGGTGTAGAACTTGCAAGGACTGAAAATAGGAAACATTAGTGTCCCTGTCCCGATTGTTCAGGGCGGGATGGCTGTGAAGATATCCACCGCGCCCCTGGCGGCAGCAGTTGCAAATTGCGGCGGCATCGGCGTCATCGCCGGCACCGGCATGAGTGTAGAGGAACTGCGCCAGGAAATTCAACGGGCCAAGGAAATGGTCACCGGACACGGTGCCCTGGGAGTGAATGTTCTATTTGCTGCTACCGCTTTCGCTGACCTGGTAAAGACGGCGATTGCCGAAGGTATTGATCTCGTGTTTTCCGGCGCCGGTATCTCCCGGGACATGTATACCTGGGGGCGGGAGAAGGATGTGCCGGTGGTGCCAATTGTTTCCACAGGACGTTTGGCTGTTATGGCAGAGAAGATGGGCGCTTCCGCAGTGGTTGTTGAAGGCAAGGAAGCCGGTGGCCACCTGGGTACCGATCGCCCTCTGCGGGAAATCCTCCAGGAAGTAGTAGGCGCAGTCAAGATTCCTGTGATTGCCGCCGGCGGCATCGTCGATGGCGAAGATGTCAAAGAAATGCTGGATGCCGGTGCTGATGGCGTACAGATGGGCACCCGTTTCGCTGCTACCCACGAATCCAACGCTTCTTCGGAATTCAAGGAGCTTTACGTCCGGGCCGGACGCGAAGATGTGGTTCTGGTGGACAGCCCGGTCGGTCTCAAGGGCCGGGGGCTGTACAATCCATATTATGCCCGGGTAAACAAAGACGGTGCTGCTATCGAACAGTGCATTGGTTGCCTCAAACGTTGCTCCCAACGCTTCTGTATAATGGATGCATTAACCAACGCCCATGCGGGCGGGGATTTTAATAACGCTTTAATCTTTTCCGGCGAACGGGTGGACAAAATTAAACAAATCCTTTCCGTCCGTGAAATTTTCGCCGATATAATCACTCAGCTCACTTGACCTCCCCTAAACCATCAGCCACCAGGAGTTTCCTGGTGGCTGATGTGCGTACTGCCTCGTTAAATTGACGCGCTTTGGCTTGTCAATTGCTGGGCCAGTGTTTCCAAGTATACCGGATTTCCGGCAAGTAGCGCCTGCGCCGCTGCCGCCACTAATGGCGCGGCGTTCTGATTAATATAGTAGATATTTTCTGTCGGCAGCTCAGGCTTTCTGTAGCGGGATTTATAGTGCCAGCCAATCCCGCGATCGATAATCATAAGCGGAATGTTTACATAGTTGGGGGCTGCTTCCAGGCGGGCACAGAATCGATTCCAATTCTCCCGCCCCATGAATTGACGGTCGACAATTATCAGGCCCGCCTTTTCATTGCCTTGGGTGTAAGGCGGATGCGGTTGACTTAGTCGGCCAATGGGACGAAGTTGCCGGGTCACCTCGGGGTTATCGCTGATTAGGATAATTAGTGCATCTGACATTAGAATTCCCTCCATAAAACATATGTTCTGGTGCAAGTTTAGCACGCGGCTACGACAGCAGCTGTCACCAGAGAAATATTTTTCTGCAACTAAAAACCCGGGCTTAGCCGGGTTAGTCAGTTAGGGAATTACATAATTTTCTTGCCATAACTTGCGCTTGTTTAAGGATCTCTTTGCCCTGCTGGGTTGCAGAGTAATAGACACGGAGCTTGCCATCGACGACTTTGGGGGCGCTGGTTAAGAGACCCTTGGTCTCAAGTGAACGAAGCACGGGATACAAGGTGCCCGGACTGAGGTGGTGGCCATAGGCGCCCAGAGCTTCTTGGAGCTCGGCGCCGAAGACCGGGCGCTGGGAAGCGTGGTTGAGAATATATACTTGGACAAAGCCCAACATCAACTTACGAAGAATTTTTTCCGCGATTGTTTTCACCGCCTATTTTTAATTCATATATCTAAATGCTGATAACTCCCAAAGTAATATTCGTTTATATGGGCAAGATTTAGGGGGATTTAGCAGAAATATAAGTTATAAATTTGTGTTCCCGCAAACGAACTATATATAATGATAGAAAATGTTTAAATCCGGTGTCATTACTGGGCATAGTTTGCATAGTATAATCAGTGATGTTTTTTCCGGGGAGGGAGACAAAAGTGGAAGCAGGTTATAGCTTTAACCTGGAACAGCTGCGCTGTTATTTTACAACTCGGGCCCTGGGCGACCTGACCTTTGCCCGGGGCGAGCGCGAGCAAATTCTCGCCAATTATTGGCAATTGGAAAAGGCCACCGGCATCGCTCCTGAGCAGATTGTCCGGCCCCGTCTGAACAACGGTGATTTGGTCGCCCGGGTTTTTGCCAGTGATGCCGGCAAAGGGGTGCTAAAGCCGCCCGGCCACCTGTACGGAGTGGATGCCGTCTATACCAATGCCCCCAATATCTATATCGCCATCACAACAGCCGACTGCTATCCATTGATACTTTATGATCGCAGACGCTTGGCTGTGGGAATCGCCCACTGTGGCTGGCGGGGCATTGTCCGGCATCTGGACGAAAAGTTGCTCACAGCAATGGCCACCGACTTTGGAACGCACCCGGAAGATGTGGTGGCGGTTATTGGCCCGGGAATCGGAGTCTGCTGCTACCGCCAGCATGACGACGGGCTCCGGGATGCCTTCTCCGATTATGAGCTTCCCGGTCTGACTCGGGAAAACAATGACGGCACCTATAATATCGATATCGCCCTCGCTCTGCGTGCTAATCTTCGTGCCCAGGGGATTGACCAAATTGTCAGCACCCGGCATTGCACCGGCTGCGACAGCAAGTTTTTTTCCGCCCGGATGGAGGGTACAGATACCGGCCGCATGTTGAATCTGGCTGCCATAGTGACTTAAACCCGCGCTGGCGGGTTTTTACTTTACTATTACAATTTTCTGTCGCCGCCCTGTGCGGGGTTAATTTATGTTACCCTGACGGAAAGAACTATAGAGAGGATGATTACGATGACGAAATGGAAGTTTCTGTCCTCCTACAAGTACGACCTGGCGGCCTTTTGTAATTTGTTTACCCTCGATTCGCGATACCAAGAGCTGCATAATGAGGCCTGGCAACGCTTCCAACCCCTGATTGAAGACAGCGCTGAGCATACTGCCTTTGCACAGCAGTTGAACCAGTCTGGAGTTTTGGTCAGCAGTGCCCTGAGCGCAATTTTTGATAGCTATGAATATAATGGCGACGACATCGATGAGCTTTGTCGGGTGCTTGATGACTCAAAATTACTGCAGACCCGGCTTCGCGACTATTTCCTGGACACGGGAATACTTACCGCCGAAACCTGGGAGGCATACAAACCGATGATGCCGGCCTTCAGCGCTTTGGCCAAGTATGCCCATAACAATGGTTTTGCCGAATGGTGGCATAAGCGGTGTCTGCCGGAAATTGAAGAGCGGTGCGCGGAGTTTGAACGCAATGCCGAAAGCTACCCGGTGCTAGAAGCGATCAATAGTTTGCTGGGCAGAAAGTATGCCCTGCCGCACCCGCAAATCACTGTGTATGTCTGTAAGTACTCGGCGCCCAATGGCACCAGCCTCATCAACCAGAGCTTTGTTACAGATCTGCGCTGGCCGCTGAAAACCACGGTGCCCATCGCCCTCCATGAAATGATGCACCCGCCCTTTGACCGACACCGCATCACTGAGATCGCGGAATCGCTGGTGGCCGATGAGTTGGTAATCGCTGCCCGGGCCCGGCTCGCCCCCGGTAATTATTCCACGCCGTTGTTCTTTGTTGAGGAGAATATTGTCGAGGCCGCCCATATCTACCTGGCAGAGCAAATGGGCCTGGAGGATAATCCCCTGCAATACTTTATCGACCACGATAACGCCACCCATGTGCTTTCGCCGCTGATTTACACATACTTAAAGCGCTGGCAGGCCGGAGATGAGCTCAGCTTGGAACAGGCGGTTGAGCGGATGGCAGCAGAGGGAATTTTGGAAGCGGGAAAAATTAAGTCCCTATATAATGAACTCTACGCCCAGGCAGGAATCAGTCATCCCTATAAATAAAAAACAGAACCTGCACGGTTCTGTTCCGGTGGTGAAGCAAACATCACTTGGCTGATTCCCCTCGGCCTGAAAAAATGTCTCCTTCATTCCACTCGCTACAATATACGTATACAGCCAACAGAATATGAGGGTGAGTACAGCAAAAGAGCGCAATCAGCGCTCTTTTTTTAATCGTCCTTTTTCTCCAATGCCGCCTTCAGAGCATCGGCCATGCTGCCGGTCAGCGGCTTTTCTTCTTTGTACTTGTTCACCAGCTGCTTTTGCTTGCGTGTGTCTACCCGTTTTTCGCCGTCCAATTGTTCTATCACATTGCATGGGCGGCAGTGGAAGAACTTGCCCGCTTTGCCCTTGCGCAGTTCCATCTTCTTATGGCACTGGGGACAGCGTTTGTTGGTTAGGTTCTTTTCATCCTTCAAGCGGTAATTGCATTCCCGGTTGGGACAGACCAGCATCTTGCCCTGGCGCCCCTTGCGTTCCCGCAGGTGTTCACCGCAGTGGGGGCAGCGGGCCCGGGAGACATTGTGGGGCACATACTTTTTCTCGCTCGCGGCCACCTCCCGGACAATTTCCCGGGTTCGCTGGCGAATTTCTGTCAGGAATTTCTCCATATTGCCTGTGCCGCGGGCGATGTTCTCCAGTTCTCGCTCCCAGCGGGCGGTAAGTTCCGGCGAACGCAGATCGCTGACCACCAGGTCCAAAAGCTGCATACCCTTGGCAGTCGGGTTCAATGCAGAGCCCTTACGCTCAATCGTCTCGCTGTTTAGGAGCTTTTCGATGATATCGGCCCGGGTGGCGGGGGTGCCGAGATTATGCTTCTCCATCAGCGAGAGCAAACTCGCCTCGGTATGTCGGGTCGGCGGTGTGGTTTGCCCCGGCTTCAGTTGACAGCGCCGCACCGGCAATTTGTCCCCCTTATTCAGGGGAGGGAGACTTTGACTGCCTTCCTCGTTCTCTTCCTTTTCATAGACCGCCTTCCAGCCCGCGTCCTTCATAATCCGGCCGCTGGCCTGAAACTGCTCGCCGCCAATTGTCAGCGTCACCTGCGTTTCATCATAGCGGCAGGGCGGATAGAAGAGGGCGATAAACCGGCGCACAATCAGGTCGTAGAGCCGGCGCTCGTCATTGGTCAGCACGCCTAGCTGCAGCGTCTCGTCAGTGGGGATGATGGCATGGTGATCACTGACCTTGCTGTCATCCACAACCCGCTTGCCCGGTTGCAGCGGTCGGGTGGTCAGGGGTCGCGCCAGGCTGGCATAGGGTCCGACCGCCACCGCCTTCATACGCGCCGGCAGCGTGCTCACCATGTCGCTGCTCAAGTGGCGGGAGTCGGTGCGGGGGTAGGTGACCAACTTATGCTGCTCATAGAGGCGTTGCAAGACATTAGAAGTCTGCTTGGCGGAAAAGCCATAGCGCTTGTTGGCGTCTCGCTGCAGTTCGGTGAGGTCATAGGCCAGTGGCGACGGCTCCACCCGCTCCCGGATCTTGACTTCGCTTACGAGAGCGTCCTTGCCCACCACCTTTGCCAGCAGCTCCTCAGCGGTGTCCTTGGCAAACAAGCGCCCATCCTGCTTACCACGCCATTGGCCCCGGAAGCGACCGAGATCAGCCTCCAGCGTCCAGTAATTCTTGGGGCGAAAGGCACGGATTTCCTGCTCCCGCTGCACCAGCATGGCCAGAGTAGGGGTTTGCACCCGGCCAGCCGCCAATTGGGCGTTGTACTTGCTGGTCAGGGCCCGGGTGATGTTGAGGCCAATCAGCCAGTCCGCCTCCGCGCGGCAAACCGCCGAGCGAAAGAGGTTGTCGTAGTTCTTGCCCGGGCGCAGATTGGCAAAGCCGTCTTTAATCGCCCGGTCGGTTTGGGAGGAAATCCACAGGCGTTTAAAGGGCTTTTGCCAGTGGACCAATTCCATAATCCAGCGTGCTACCAACTCCCCCTCGCGGCCGGCGTCGGTAGCAATAATCAGCTCCCCCAAATCCTTGCGTTTGCAGAGCGAGTTAATCGCCTTGAACTGGTGGGAAGTCTGGCGGATGACTTTCAACTTCATGCGCTTAGGCGTAATCGGCAGATCCTCCATGCGCCAGGTGGCGTACTTTTTATCGTAGTCCTCGGGCTCGGCCAACTCCACCAGGTGGCCTAGGGCCCAGGTCACCACATAGCGGGGACCCTCAAAATGACTCTTCTGTTTTTGCGTACAGCCCAGCACCCGGGCCAGCTCCCGGGCCACGCTGGGCTTTTCAGCCAGCACCAAAGATTTCATAATCCAACTCCTCAGGCTTTTTCCTCATTATAACATAGTGGGTCGGCTCCCCCCCAAGGCGCCCAAATGCCCACCCCGGAAGGGAGCGCCCACCCAGGGACGGAGGTTAATTGCGCCATCCTGCCCACCTGGGGACGGAGGTTAGCTGCGCCATTTTGCGACATTTCAATGCTCGGACAGAAACAAACCAGGAAAATATCGCACATTGGGGGAATATCCCGCCAACTAAGGTAAATAATACCGTAAGCAAAGTTCCCAATATCTCGTAAGAAATGACAGCGAAAGGGGATAAATCCCGTACGTTTGTAAAGCTGTGCAGTGAGGAGGTAAGCCGGGATGTTAGCAAAACTCAACTTGAACTTTAATAAACAACGTTTCCATCGGGTTATAAAAATCAGTGGCAATGTGGCAATGGTCTGCTTGCTGTTATTTATGGCTGCGATGGTTTTTTATTCAGTCAAGAGCCGGCTGGATGGGGGTATCCCCCAAGTAGCCGGGCGGCATTTTTTTGTCGTCCTCTCGGGCAGCATGGAACCGGCAATTGGCACTGGCAGTTTGCTGGTGGTAAAACCGACAGAGGCGGAAGCGGTTCAGGTGGATGATATCATCACCTACCATGACGGGCCACGGACCGTCACCCACCGGGTCATGGACATCAACTCCGACGGTAGCTTCATTACCAAAGGCGATGCCAACAATGTTCCCGACCTGGAGCCAGTGGCGCCGGGAGATTTAGTTGGCACCGTCACCGGCATTGTGCCGTTGGCGGGGTATGTAATTAACTTCGGCCAGACAAGAACAGGGATGTTGCTGCTTATTTTCCTGCCCGCCCTGGCGATTATGGCCCTGGAGTTCAGAAATCTCTACAGCTATGCAACGGAGTTGGATAACCGGCGCAAGCAAGAGCAAGCAAAGGGAGGTAATGACTCGTGATGATTATATTGAGATCTGCCGCAGTAATTGTAGTTTGCACTTTGGTTCTTGTTGGCAGCACTAACTTGCCAGTTGTAGAGACAAATTCCTACTTCACCAGTTCCGACAGCCGGGACATTGTTGTCTATGTCAAGGAAGAAACAGGACAGAGCGGACAGGAGACAATGACGACTATAGTTTGGAAGGCTATATGCCATATGGACCTGAGAATCAAAAAATAGCTGTCGAACCAATGCCCCTGAACAGCTTATGGGGCCGAAACAATGTCTTGCACAATATGGATGCAGAAGAAGCTCTTGCTAACGGATATGCAGCTGTGTATAAGCTTGAAATTGAGCTTCCAAAAGAAACAGGCAACCATTATCAAGACGCTGAGTTTAGTACTAATCTAGTTGTAGAAGCTGTTCAGTCTGATAACAATTCAGATATAGAGTGGAGCAATTAGTAACTAATAGGTGCGCCCTTCGGGGCGCACATCCCATCTCCTAATTAAGGAGGGAAAACATGCGCAATAGGTTTTATGTGATCCTAAGTTGTATACTGTTATCTACATTGCTGGTCAGTCAGACCTGGTCTTGGTTCACCGACCGGGCCACAGCTTCTTTTGATACTAGTTTTACCGCTGGCAAACTCAAAATTACCATAATTGAGCCCGATGGTGAGGGCAATCTGCTTTTTGATAGCCCCAGTTCCGAGCCAGAATTGACGATAAAGAATACCGGAACCCTGGATGCGAAAATTAGAGGGTTTCTTGTGTTCGAACAAGCCGATTGGGGACTATTCCATAAAAATGTACGCCTAGATGTGTTTGAACTGGATGACGAAGGCAACGAGATCAAAAAGATCGTTGACCACAAAAAGTTTACGGTAATATCTCAAGAAGGTTTTATTCTTACCAAAGATGATGAAGTGCTGACCGTGGGTGAAACGATGAATCTGAAATTCAAGTTGTATAATACGATGCCTGAGTCATCGAATGTTAGCCATGAACTGGAAGGCCAGATTATCTTCACCGCTTACCAAGTCAACGACGATGGTTGGTTGGACTATCCGGTGCCCGTTTACGGAGGGGATGACTAATGTATAAAAAACTAGTTCGCCTCAGCGCTGTGTTGAGTATAACCATACTCTTCATTCTTACCGGCTTGCTGCTGATTCTGCCTGCTCCCGTCCACGCCTTCGAGATCGAAATTCGGGAAATGAGCATCACCGTCCTCGACGATACCCCGATTTTTTCCGAGTCGAACATGGCCCCCGGCGACAATGCTGCTTCCGCCGCCACCGTTAGCAACACCGGTGAGGATGCCTTTGACCTCTCGCTCAGCGTCGAACTGGCGGCAGGCGATGAACTGCTCTACGAGCTCTTGGTCATCGAAATCGGCGATGGCGACTCAAGTTACTATCGGGGCCCCCTGCACCGCCTCGACGGCGCCCCCCTGGGTGAAATCGCCGGTGGCGAAGTCCGGGAGCTGGACATGGCTGTCAGTTTACCCGCCTCTGCCGGCAATGAATACCAGGGTAAGGAAATCAAAGTGAGCTTTATCTTCACCGGACATGGTGAGTCGATGCCGGTAACCGGGACCAATATCAACTGGCTGTTGATTCCCGGCCTGTTGTTGGCAGCCATCGGCGGCTTCCTCGTCCTCAAGCGCCCATAGGGGGACGGAGGTTAGCTGGGCACAACTAATGCAACATTAGGGACTCACCTTAGTGTTGCATTTTCTGCATCTTGCAGGGAACAATTTGATGTGAAGACTAAACCAGCGTCCCTGGTTTGCAGGAGGAATACGAAATTGCCCAGTTAACCTCCGTCCCCGGATGGGCAATTAAGTTCAGCCAGGAGGAATAAATGTTCAAGCGGTATGTTGGCTTTTTGGTGGTAACTGTCATTTTGATGGCATTGCTCTTTGCCGCCGTGCTATTGATGGGGCCCCCTAGAAGCGTACTGGAATCAAGTGTTCATGAGCTGCAGCTTGAAGTTGTGGGTGATATGCCTGTGTTTTCCTCACCGACTGGTGAGACGGACACGGATAGCTCTCTTACCTTTGCCAACACCACTGACCAGGCGCTGCAATTTTTCTTGCAGGCGCAGGTGGAAGCTGGCGAGTTAGCCCTGTTTGACTTACTGACAATCGAAGTTTCCTCTGGTGAGTCGGGCTATTACTACGGACCCCTGAGCCGTCTGCACGGCATTCCCCTGGGCGAGCTGGCGGCCGATGAGGTTCGGGAGCTGGAGCTGGAGGTAAGTCTCCCTGCCGCCGATAAAGAGTTTGATGACCAGGTGGTTGCTGTCAGTTTTGAGATCACCGGGCAAGGCGATACTATTCCACTAACCCAGGCAAATATCGACTGGCTGCTGATTCCCGGGCTGGCCCTCACCGGGTCGGGATTGATTTTATATCTCCTGAACAAAGACTTTATCTAATCTCACTAATCTAATCTCAATCCCCGCTTTCGCGGGGATTGTTTTACTACAGGGATGGATGTTGACTGGACACTATCGGCACAACGGCGAAACCAAGCGTCAACTTGCTCACCGTCGGTAATAGAAACGCCAGCCGTGACTGATTCTTCAACTACAGCCACCTCGCAATTACAATCGCTTTTTGGCGTCAGTTATTAGGGCCATGCAGGATTTTTTTATTTTTGCGAGAATATTCTCCATAAAGGCAGGGGGTGGAAGTGATGAAAAAATTTTGGCCGCTTTTGGTGCTGTTAATTGTCTTGTTGTTGCCGGCCAACTGTTTGCTGCGAGATCGGGCTTTTATCCTCAATCCAGGCGCGGATATCCAGAGCTTTAATGCCGACGGCATGGAGAAACAGCTTACCCAGCGGTTTGAAGCGGAGTTTGATGAGATCTATATTGATATAGAAAGTTTAACCCTGATTTTGTCCGGAGAGGGAAAGATACGCGAGTTTGCAACAGACTTTACCGTGCCTGTTTCTGGACGCTATCACCAGTACCGACTGCAGGATAAGCGTGTTTCCCTGGTGGATGATAACTTCCAGGCCTTGGAGCATTTTCGTCTGCCTGTTGCAACTTTATTTTCATCCCTTGACCAGGCGCCCTGGTCGGAGCTATTGCTAGCTTTGCCCGAGGCAGACGGCTATTGGCTGAAGTTTGAGCGCTACTTGGATAATTTTGAACCCCAGGTTTTTGATGCTGATGATAGTATTGCTACCACTTATGTAGATGTCAACGGGTCAGTAATTCGTGTACCGTTACGGGAGGTTTCCTTGAACGGACCGACAATTATTGCCCGTTGCACGCCTCTGGATGCCGATGGCTCAACCCAAGCCATGGCAATGCCCGAATTATTGATATTGCGTCCGTAAGCGAAAAATTTTCCATGATTTTCTGTTTACATGTTTTTAAATCAATGTTATACTTTAAAAAACCTTTAAAGACAGTCCTGTGAGGCTGGCAAGGGTCACAATTTAGGATATTTGTGTACACAAGCCTTGGCCCCTCACAGGAGCCAAGGCTTTTTTGAGCGCCTTTAAAGACAGTCCTGCGAGGCTGACAAGGTGTCCGTGCAAAGGCTTGTTATTTGTGCGCATATCCGGTCTCCAGGCGAGACCGGTTTTTTTATTGAAAAGGGGGATGACGATGGATAAGCACCTGTTGGCACTAGAAGACCTGAGCAGAGAACAATTGTGGACACTACTACATCGCGCCAACGAGTATCGCGAGCGCCTGGACCGGGGCGAGAAGGACGGCCGGGAATTGGCGGGTTGGACAGTGGCAAACATGTTTTTTGAAAACAGCACCCGCACCCGCATGTCCTTTGAGCTGGCGGCCAAATACCTGGGCGCCCACGTGATTAACTTCAGCCAACAGGGTTCCAGCCTCGCCAAGGGTGAAAGTCTGCTAGATACGGCCCAGAACATCGAGGCGATGGCTGTGGACTGCATGGTCATCCGTCACGGCACCTCCGGCGCGGTCCGGTTTGTGGCCGAGAATACCCGGGCTAGCGTCGTCAACGCCGGTGAGGGCCGCCATGAGCATCCCACCCAGGGCCTGTTGGACATTCTCACCATCTGGCGGCATAAGCAACAGGTGGAAGGATTGAAGGTGGTAATCGTCGGCGATGTCCTCCATAGCCGGGTTGCCCGCTCCAACATCCAGGGTCTGACCAAGCTGGGGGCGAAGGTGACGGTCTGCGCGCCGGCCACTCTGTTGCCTGACTCAGGCGACTGGCAGGTGGAGACAGAAACCGACCTAAACGCCGCCCTCGATAGTGCCGATGTGGTCAATGTCCTCCGTCTGCAACTGGAACGTCAGCAACAGGGATTGTTCCCTTCGGCCAAAGAATACTTCAAGTTTTGGGGCGTGGATCAAAAACATTTGCAAAAAGACATGTTGCTCCTGCACCCAGGACCGATGAACCGGGGACTGGAGATTAGTCATCAAGCGGCCGATGGTCCCAACTCAGTAATTCTGGACCAGGTCACCAACGGCGTGGCGGTAAGAATGGCAGTGTTGAGCATACTAAAAGAAAGGGGCGGTAACTGATGGAACTGGTACTGAAAAATGGCAAGATAGTTGACGGTGGCACAATTCGGGAGGCAGATGTTTGGATTCGCGATGGTAAAATTGCCGAGATTGGCACAGATTTGGTGCGCCCGGGGAAAACGTTGGATATGGGTGGCAAGCTGATTCTGCCCGGACTCTTGGATATGCATGTCCATCTGCGGGAGCCAGGCCAGGAGGGTAAAGAAACAATTGCTTCCGGCACTGCTGCTGCAGCCAAGGGCGGCTTCACCACCGTCTGCGCCATGCCCAATACAGACCCGGTGGTCGATAATCCGCTGTTGGTGGAACTAATTGCCACCCGGGCCAAGAACGAAGGTCTGGTGCGGGTGCTGCCGGTGGGTGCGATCACCAAAGGACAGCAAGGCAAAGAAATTGCCGAACTGGGCCTGATGCACCAAGCTGGCGCCATTGGCTTCAGTGACGACGGTGGCTGGGTACAGGATTCCGGCGTCTCCTATAACGCCATGTGCTACGCTGCCCAGTGGGATTTACTAATCATCAGTCACCCTGAAGACGTTTCCTTGGTCGCCGGTGGCGTGATGAACGCCGGCCCCCTGGCCGACAAGCTCGGTCTTGCCGGCGCCGACCCGGTGGCGGAAGTGGCCGCGGTGGAGCGGGATATCGCGCTGGCCGAAGCCAGCAACTGCCGGCTGCACCTCACCCACCTCAGCGTTCGTGGCGCTGTTGAGGCGGTGCGTCGGGCCAAGGCCCGGGGTGTCAGAGTCACCGCCGATGTTACCCCCCATCATTTAATGCTCACTGAGACTGCCTGTGATAATTACAACACCCTGGCCCGGGTCAACCCGCCCCTGCGGACCGAAGCCGACCGGGAAGCATTGCTGGCCGGGCTGTTGGATGGCACAATCGATGCCATCGCCACTGACCACGCTCCCCACAAACAAACCGAAAAATTTACAACTTTTGATGACTCCCCCCCAGGCATCGTCGGCCTGGAAACCGCCTGGGGCCTGCTCTATGCCCAGCTGGTGGAGAGCGGTCGCATGAGTCTGGCAACCTTGGTAGAGAAGTTTACCGCCGGACCGCGTCGGGTCCTGGGCCTGGAGAATCTCTCCATAGCCGTTGGCCAGTCCGCAGATATTACTGCAATCGACCCGGCAGCGCGGGCGGAAGTCGACCCGCAAACGTTTGTCGGCAAGGGCGTAAACACCCCCTTTGCCGGGTGGAAAATGTCCGGCCTGCCTGCAATGACCATGGTAGGAGGCGAAATTGTGATGTTGAACGGTGAAGTAGGCAATGTCACAGTGCCCGTGGAAGCGAGGGCACAGGTTGGATGAAACCGATAGATGCACGGGCTGTAGTGCAGGTCAACGACCTGCTTACGGCCCGTATTTACAGAATGGAGTTGTCCTGTCCTGGTATCGCCGCTGACGTTAGCCCCGGACAGTTTGTGCATGTACAGGTGCCGGGGTACAGTCTGCGCCGTCCCTTTACTGTCGCCGGCGCTGACAAGGGTTGCATAGAAGTAATCTACCGTGCCCAGGGCGCGGGCACCAGGACCCTGACCCAATTGCAGCCCGGCGATGAAATCCAGGTCCTGGGCCCTCTGGGGCGAGGATTTGAGCAACCCCGGGGCCCGGCGCTGCTTCTAGGCGGCGGCATTGGCACCGCAGCGCTCCTGCTCTTGGCCCGTCGTCTTGAACATAGCACCTTGGTGATGGGCGGCCGGAACGCGGACGAATTGTGGCTGGATAAGTTGCCGCTGCCGGCGGGAACCCAAGTGCACTATGTCACAGACGACGGCAGTCGCGGCCAGCAGGGCACAGTGCTCACGGTGGGTGCCAGCCTACTTGCCCCGGATATGTGGGTCGGTGCCTGTGGTCCACGGCCGATGCTGAGGGCCGTGCAGACCATCCTTCATGAGCTAGACATTCCCGGCCAGTTTGCCCTGGAAGAGCGGATGGCCTGCGGCATGGGCGCCTGCATGGGCTGCACCTGCACTATCGCCGCTGGCCCGGCCCTGGTCTGTAAGGACGGGCCGGTGTTCGCTGCCCAGGAGGTGAAGTTTTGATGTTACAGACAGATCTGGGCTTCGCGCGTTTGAACAATCCAATCATGCCGGCTTCCGGCTGTTTCGGCTGGGGCCGGGAATATATCGAACTGTTTGACCTGAAAACTCTTGGCGCTGTGGTTACCAAAGCCACCACATATCTGCCCCGGGAGGGCAATGCCACCCCGCGGGTGGCGGAAGCACCGGCAGGAATGCTCAATGCCATCGGGCTGCAAAACGCTGGTTTGCACGCAGTGGTGAAGACTGATTTGCCTTGGCTGCTGGAGCAGAAGCTGCCGGTGCTGGTCAATGTGGCCGGCAGCACTGTTGAGGAATATGTGCAGGTGGCGGCCGGTCTGGCAGAATTTCCGCTCTTGGGCTTGGAGCTCAACCTCTCCTGCCCCAATGTCCGGGAAGGGGGCATCGCCTTTGGCCTCCAGGCCGAAAGCGTGCACCGGGTTGTCCAGGCGGTGAAGGCCGAATGTCAGCTGCCGCTGGTGGTCAAGCTCAGTCCTAATGTTACGGAAATCACTGAGCTGGCCGTGGCCGCCGCCGAAGCTGGCGCCAGCGCTCTGACCGTGATCAACACTCTGCGGGGAATGGCCATCGACATCGAGCACAGGCGACCGCTTTTGGCCAATACCTTTGGCGGTCTCTCGGGGCCGGCGATCAAGCCGGTGGCCCTGGCCATGGTCTGGCAGGTGGCTTCTGCCGTGGATATTCCCGTAATTGGTTGCGGCGGAATCTCCCGGGTGGAGGACGTGGTGGAATTTCTGATGGCCGGCGCCAGCGCCGTCCAGGTTGGCAGTGCTAGCTTCTCCGAGCCATTGCTGCTGCCGCGGCTGGTCTGGGAGTTGGAGGCCTGGCTGCAGGAACATCAAACTTCTGTAACAGAGCTTGTGGGCGCTGCCCAGCGGAAGGATGAGATAAATGACTAAGCTGATTGTTGCTTTGGACACCCATGATGCGGGAGTTGCCCGCTCCTGGGTGCAAAAGGCAGGGGAACGGGTCAACTTCTACAAGGTCGGCCTGGAACTCTTCAGTTCCGCGGGCCCGGATTTCGTGCGCTGGTTGAAGAATGAAGGAAAGCATGTATTTTTGGATCTGAAATTTCATGACATCCCCAACACTGCCTCCCGGGCAGTGGCAGCAGCCCGGCGCCTGGAAGTGGACCTTTGCACCGTCCATGCCGCCGGCGGCGCGGATATGCTCCGAGCATGCCAGGCCGAGGCAGGTTCGGTGAAGCTCCTGGCAGTGACTGTGCTCACCAGCCTGACCGAAGAGCGCCTGCAACAGGTGGGTGTCAACCGGTCGTTACCCGTCCAGGTTGCGGAGCTCGCCCAACTTGCCCACAGCCAGGGAATTGCCGGCGTAATTTGTGCGCCCCCGGATTTGGCTCAGTTGCAAGCCCTGCCGGCAGAGTTCCTGCGAGTCACCCCGGGTATTCGCCCGGCGGGTAGCGACAGTGGCGACCAGAAGCGGATAATGACCCCGGCCCAGGCGGTCCGGGCGGGCGCTAGCCATATCGTGGTCGGGCGACCGATCACCGCCGCGCCGGACCCGGTGGCCGCGGCAGAACAAATCCTTGCGGAATTGGAGGCGGTTTAGTGAGTACGGTAGAAAAAATCTTCATTGAAACAGGAGCTATTCAGAAAGGACATTTCACCCTGAGTTCCGGCCTGCACAGCGATACTTACCTGCAATGCGCATTGGTCTTGCAATACCCGGATAAAGCTGAGCAGCTCAGCAGTCTGATGGCGGAGAAACTAAAAGATCAAAAGGTGGACACAGTGATTGGCCCGGCCATGGGTGGCATCACTTGGGCCTACCAGCTGGGTCACGCCCTAGGCTGCAGGGCAATCTTCAGCGAACGGGTGGAGGATGTTATGACTTTGCGGCGTGGTTTTGCGGTCACTCCCGGTGAACGGGTGCTGGTGGCAGAGGATGTATCCACCACTGGCGGCTCGGCCATGGAGGTGGTGCGCATGCTCCAGGGTATGCGGGCGGAAGTTATGGGGGTGGCATTGATAGTGGACCGCACCAATGGTAAGCTGGACTTCGGTGTACCCTACCATGCGCTCTATAACCTCCAACCCCAGGTTTGGGAGCCGCAAACATGTCCCTTGTGCCAACAGGGAGTGCCGGTGAACAAGCCGGGCAGCAGAAAATAATCAGTCGGCAATTGCCGGCTGATTATTCATTTCGCAGGATTAATTGCACTAGATGTCGAAATACATTGCATATAATTCTATTGGACTAATTTTAGCTAATGCGGAAAGAAGAGAATGCTATGATTAACGTGGCTGCTGTTACCACTGCTCGGCAACGTCGCCAGTTTGTCGACCTGCCCTGGCGCCTGTACAAAGACGACCCCAATTGGGTGCCACCCCTGCGCTTCGATATGATAAACACCCTCAATCCCAAGCACAACGCGCTCTTGAATCTGGGCCCCTGGTGCTATTTTTTGGCCTACAAAGGTAAGCGCCCGGTGGGGCGTGTCGGTTGCGGCCTGGATCGGCGCCTGAACGAAGCCAAGGGCGTAGAAGCTGGCTACATAACCCTGTTTGAATGCGAAAAGGACTATCAGGTGGCGGAGGCGCTGTTGGACGCTGCTGTTGGGTTTGTGCGCCGCCATGGCGCCACTGTTGTCACCGGTCCCCAGTCCCCTAGCAACGGCGACGACTACCGGGGCATGCTAATCAAGGGGTTTGACACCCCGCCCACCTTCCTCAGCAGCTATAACCCGGAATGGTATCCTGAATTTTTCGAGCGCTATGGTTTTACAAAGCAGTTTGATCGCAATGCCTACTGGTGCGACGCCACCCAGCCCATTCCTGAGCGCATGGTCCGGGGAGTAGATATCGCCGAGCGGCGGTATAAGTTTCGCTTGCGCACCGCCGATTTGAAAAATATCGAAAAGGAAATCCAGGTGTTCAAGCATATAAGTGACAATTCAATGCCTGAGGATTGGCCGGACATGATTCCCCCCAGCGAGGACGAAGTGCGGGCCGAGGTGAACAAACTCAAATTCCTGGCCATCTCCGACCTGATTCTAATTGCCGAAGATTACGAGGGAACGCCGATAGGCATGTCCATTGCCTTGCCGGATTACAACCAGGTGCTCAAGCGGATGAATGGCCGGCTCTTTCCCTTGGGCTGGTGGCATTTCCTGCGCGCCCGCAAGCAGATTGATGTTGCCCGTCTGTTCGTAATCATGGTTGTGCCCGAATATCATCGCAAAGGTGTTTCTGCTGCCTTGTATTTGCGTAGCATGGAAGCCGCTCATCGTCTGGGCTTTCGGGGCGGCGACGGCTCCAGCATCCACGAATTCAACATCGCCATGAACCGCGATGCCCAAGGCGCCGGTGGCGTGCTCTACAAAGTCTTCCGCATCTACCAACTGCCCATTTAGGGACGATGCCCACTTGGGGACGGTCCTTTCCTGGGCACTTTTCGTCAAAGTGAAAGGGGGCAGCCGTGGTGGAAATCAGGGTTTCTGGATACGTGGCTGAGGTGATTGCGGCTCTGCGTGCGGCCGGGCACGAAACATATGTGGTCGGCGGCTGCCTGCGGGATCAGCTCCTTGAACGCCCGCCCCGGGACTGGGATTTGGCAACGGCAGCGCCGGTGGCAGAATTGAAGGAGCTGCTGGCTGAGTTTAAGGTCGTTCCCACCGGGCTGAAATTCGGCACGGTTACAGTCTTGCATCCCTCAGGCCAGTTGGAAATCAGCAGCTTTCGCGCTCCTTCCTTGGCAGCTGATTTGGCGTTTCGGGACTTTACTGTCAACGCCATGGCCTGGAGCGAGGAAGCTGGGCTCTTGGACCCTTGGGGTGGATTGGCTGATTTAGAGGCACGGGTGCTGCGACTGACCGGTGGCGCCAAACGCCTGGAGGAAGATCCGCTGCGCATGCTCCGGGCGGTGCGGCTGGCTGTTGAGTTGAACTTCGCTTTGGCGTACGAAACCCGAGTGGCGCTGGGTCGCTATCGTCAACGTATCGGCGAAGTGAGCCCTGAACGCATTCGCGACGAATTGAACAAGATATTACTCTCGCCCCGCCCTTTGCGGGGTGTGGAATATTTACGCCTTACAGGACTTTTGCGCCAGATATTGCCGGAGGTGGATGCGTGCATTGGCTTTCAGCAGTATCATCCCGCCCACAGTGAGGATGTCTACGGCCATACGTTGCTGGCTGTGGCCCGGACGCCGGCTGACTTGGTTGTGCGCTGGGCCACTTTGCTCCACGATATTGCCAAACCCCTGACCTTCAGCCGTGATGAAAAAGGAGTCGGACATTTCTATGGCCATGAAAAGCTGGGGACGCAGATTGCCGGTAAAATTCTTCGCCGCCTGCGCTTTGATAACAAGACGATTAGCCGGGTGAAAACACTGGTGCGCAATCATATGCTGGCCATCAATTACCCAGAGATGAGGCCGGGAAGACTTTTGGCCCGAGTCGGCCGGGAAAACATTGACGCGCTGTTTGCGCTACAGCGGGCAGATATGCAGGCCACCGCTGTTGACCACAGCGTGGAAAAACTGGACGCAATGGCCGCCCGGGTGCAAGCCTTCTTTGCCCAAAATGCTCCGGTTTCCCGACATGACTTGGCCATTGACGGACGGGATTTACTTGCTGCGGGGATTCCCGAGGGACCGGAGCTGGGTAGAATCCTCGCCCAGCTTACGGAAGCTGTGCTGGACAATCCCGGGCTCAATCAGCGAGAACAATTGCTCAACATGGCGCGTGAACTGCATAAAAATTAAATGCGCCGCTGGGGTGCATTTAATCGTCTCAGCTGCTGAGGCGGAACATGTAAACAGATTGCTGTTTATCTACGCTGATTATGGTATATTCGTAAAAAAGCATTAGTGGGGTCTATTATGCAAAAACAACTAACGCTCAACGAAAATCAATTTGTGGCCGGAATGAGGAGTGGCATTCCAATTGCCATTGGTTATATTCCCATCGCCCTGGCCTTCGGTCTGTTGGCTAAGTCCGGCGGAGTGCCCAATCACGTCGCGGTCCTCCTATCCATGTTAGTTTTTGCCGGCGCCAGCCAGTTCGTGGCTGTAAACATGCTGATTGCCGGCATCAATCCCTGGCAAATTGTAATAACCACTTTTATCTTGAACTTCCGCCACTTTCTGATGTCTTCATCACTGGCCCTGCGCCTGGAGCCCGGCATTTCCCGGGGCATGCTCAGCCTTTTGTCATTTGGCATTACAGATGAGACATTTTCAGTGGCGTCTCTCAGTGAACGGGACAAGCTGCCTCTGTCCTATGTTTTGGGGCTCGCTGTCACCGGTTACGGCGCCTGGAATTTAGGGACAATTGCGGGTGTGCTGGTTGCATCCGGTCTGCCTCCCCTGCTTGCTGACAGCATGGGGATTGCCCTCTACGCAATGTTTATTGGCCTGCTGGTGCCGGCGGCCGTAAAATCTCTGCCCCTTGTGATGGTAGCGGTGACGGCCATGGCTGCTCGCTCACTGCTGCGTTGGCTGCCCTTTGTCGACATTTCGCCTGGTTGGGAGATAATTGTTTGCACAATCCTCGGCGCCGGGGTCGGGGCGATTTTCTACCCGGAGCGGGGTGATGACAATGAGTAATTACCTGCCGTTGATTTTTGCCATGGCCGTAGTTACCTACCTCCCACGTATGGTGCCCATGGTTTTGCTGCCAGAGCTGAAATTGCCGTCGCGCTTACGTGTCTTTTTCCAATACGTTCCCGTGGCGGTGCTGGGGGCCCTGATCTTCCCGGACATACTCTACTCCACCGATAGCATGTCCTCAGCGGCCATCGGCGCTGTTAGCGCCGTCATCATTGCCTTGGTCCGGCCCAATGTTATGTGGGTGATAATGGGTGCCATCGGTGCAGTGATAATCACCAAGCTGTTTATCTAAATTACAAAAATCTGTGGAACACAGCTTATGCCCCCAGATTTTTTTACAACTGGCGGGAACACTCGTCTCGGTCTGAGACTAATATAAATAGACGCTGTTGTGTGTTTTTTAGTTCAATCGGGAGCGGGAGGTACGTCTATGGAGCAGGCTTCTGACATCAGAAATGTGACCATGCGGGTATCAACAATAAATATCATGGTTAATTTTGTGCTTTCAGTGATAAAGTTGACAGCTGGAATTCTTGCCAATTCCGGGGCCCTGATTTCCGATGCGGCCCACTCGGCATCGGATGTGTTCAGCACCTTTATTGTGATCATCGGTGTTAATTACTCCAGCAAAAAGTCGGATAAAGAGCACCAGTATGGTCATGAACGCTTGGAATGCGTGGCGGCAATAGTCCTAGCTGTGATTCTGTTCGCCACTGGTGTCGGCATTGGTTGGAGCGGCCTGGAAAAAATTCTGAACCGCAGTGTGCTGATAGTGCCGGGCACATTGGCCCTCGCTGCCGCGCTGGTTTCGATTGTAATTAAGGAATGGATGTATTGGTTCACCAGAGCGGCAGCAAAGAAGGTCAATTCCGGGGCCCTGATGGCCGATGCCTGGCACCATCGCTCCGACGCCCTGTCATCCTTGGGGGCCTTAGTGGGAATCGCCGGAGCACGGTTGGGGTTTCCAGTGCTGGACTCTGTCGCCAGTGTCGTGATCAGTGTTTTTGTCGCCAAAGCTGCCCTAGAGATATTCAAGGACGCAATCGACAAGATGGTAGACAAATCATGCAGCGACGAGACAGTGGCCAAGATGAAAGATCTGGTCAGCAGTCAGGAAGGCGTTTTGCATATTGATAACCTCAAAACCCGCCTGTTCGGCGCAAGAATTTATGTAGACATCGACATCGCCGCTGACAGTAATTTGAGTCTGGAAAAATCCCATGAGATTGCCCAACGGGTCCATGATGCCATTGAAACCGAATTCACAGAAGTAAAACACTGTATGGTCCATGTAAACCCCAAGAAATAAACCACCGGGGACGTTTCCCTGTGGCCGGACAGCCAGCAAGTACGTCCCCGGTGGCCGGGGAATGATTATTCTTCCACTTCAATCGCTTCGGTGGGGCAGTCGCTGGCGGCTTCACGCACATCATCTTCCAACCCTGCCGGCACCTCTTCCTTGATTGCTACAGCAATGTCCTCATCGTCCATCTCGTAGACATCAGGGCAGGCGGCTGCGCACAGTGTGCAGCCAATGCACTTATCACGGATAATCCTGGTTTTCATGTAAAAACACCTCCTGGTTTAAGCATATGCCAGGAGGTATTATTTTTCAGTGATTGCTGTCACAGTTTGACAATTAAGCCAGTGGTAAACGCCCCGTTGCCGGTGGCTATAAGCCCATGGCGGTCATGACTTTTTCCAGGGTCGGGGCCGCCAGACCCCGGGCCTTTTCGGCGCCGCGCTCCAGGATTTGCTCCAGTTCGCCGCTGGCGATGATCTCCCGGTAGCGGGCCTGAACCGGTGCAAGTTCCTCCACAACCGCTTCGGCAGTGGCAACTTTCAGATGGCCATAGCCCTTGCCTTCAAAATCTGCTTCCAGCTCATCCAGGGAGCGGCCGGTACATAAGCTCAATATCGAAAGTAAATTGCTGACTCCTGGCTTTTCTTCCATGTCGAAGCGTATCTCCATGCCGGTATCGGTGACTGCCCGCTTAATCTTCTTGGCAATTGTCTTTGGTTCATCCAACAAGGAGACGAAGCTGCCGGGGTTGGGATTGGATTTGCTCATTTTTGTCGTCGGGTCGTCCAAAGACATTATCCGCGCTCCCACTTTGGCAATCAGCGGCTCCGGCACAACCAGCAAGTCGCCGAAGCGCTTGTTGAAGCGTTCTGCCAGGTCCCGGGTCAGCTCGAGATGCTGTTTTTGGTCGGCGCCCACCGGCACGTAATTGGTGTCATAGAGCAGGATGTCGGCGGCCATCAGGGTCGGGTAGGTGAAGAGGCCGCTGGAGAAGGTCTCCTTGCCCTGGGACTTCTCCTTGAACTGGGTCATCCGTCCCAACTCGCCAAAGCCCGTCAGGCACTGGAGCAGCCAGGCCAGCTGGCTGTGGGCCGCCACACGGGACTGGACAAAGATAGTGGCCACCTCGGGGTCGATGCCGGAGGCGATGAACATTGCTGCCACTTGGTGCACCTGTTGGCGCAGTTCTGCCGGGTCCTGGGGCACTGTCAGGGCATGGAGATCAACCACGCAAAACAGGCACTGGTGTTCATGCTGAACCCGGGTAAAGTTTTTGAGGGCACCAAGATAGTTGCCAAGAGTGAGGACACCCGAAGGTTGCACTCCGGAAAAAACTCTTTTCATCTCTTTCAGCTCCTTTATAAATATAAAACTCCATCCCGGTTCGGGACGGAGTGAATCCGGTACCACCCGATTTCACGCAAAAGCGTGTTCTCAAAGCCGATAACGGAGGCCCCCGGCCGGAATCCGGCAGCTAGGAAAATCCAGAACCGGGGCTGTGGCCGGACCTTCCACCATCGCCAGCCCGCTGCAAGACAAACCATTCGGGCCACATTTTGCCGTTTCGCTTTGCAGCTATTATGCCCTAAAATGTGGCAGATTGTCAACGGATAGCAGGAGAAATTATTACCAATGGCGAAAAAAACAGTGGAGGTGACGATTGAAATGACGTACATACACTGGGCCATAGCCGGGGGACTGACTTTGGCCTTTATCCTTATACTCTGGTCGATACTGCGGCAGCCGGAGATTTCCTATGACAAGTGTGACAAGTCCCGCTCCCTCTGCGATATGGAGTGGCGCCGGTTCTGGGAATCCCTGCAAAAGGCAGCGGGCCACAAGCGCCTGGTCCTGTCCTGGATCCCCATGCCCCTGCTGATCAAGCCAGGTGACAAGGAAGAGGCGCTGGCAAACTGGCTCCATGAACGCTGGGTAGACTTTGTCGTCTTGGACGACGGCGGCTATATGCCGGTGGCGGTGGTCCAGTTTGAGCGCACTCTGGAAGATGAACATGGCCTCTGGGCTCCCGGCCGCGACTCGATGCTGGAAAAGGTGCTGGAGCAGGCAGGACTGCCGCTGCTGTGGCTGCCCGGAACCCATTACCGGGATCTGGAGATCCTTCGCCATGCCCTGGAGCAATTATGGTCCCGTCAACAGGTAGCAGCAGCATCTTTTGGCAAGAATAAGGATGTAGTTTCAATTACCGATTGGCTAGATGATTAATTTATTAAGTCCTACGGTAACATGTCACCCCCCTAATTTATGAAAGTTGGAAATTATTTTTGCCCTGTTCCTTAAAAAAGGGTGCGCTAAATTAACCCCAGCCCAGAATGTCAAAAACTGGGGAATGGCGAAGGAATCTGTCGGGGATTTCCTAATTTCCCACCTTCCTTCTTGGCGTGTAGATTTGATCGTTGCGTAGCAGCGCATCGATCAAACGCACAAGTTTTCTTGCGGTTAAGACGAGGGCTCTTTTATGCTGGTGCTTCGGCACTTCATGATACTTCTTCAAATAATAGCTTCTAAACTCAGGTTCATATCTCATTACCGAGTTGGCAGCCTCAACAAGGTAAAACCTGAGGTAGCGATTACCTGATCGA
>VEMY01000059.1 GCA_009711825.1 Bacillota bacterium
GTTTTCTCTAGCCAACAGGAACTTGACCTTGAACTCTTTGATTATGTAAACTGGTTCAACAATGTTCGCATACACGGATCACTGGACTATCTAACACCGAATGAGTACAAGCTAATGCACCTTTAAAAATTTGTCCAATTTAGTGTTGACATACCAGCTAATTCCCCTCGGGGAGTTGAAAGGGCTCTTGCTGGGCGCAACTTCCGTAACTGCAGGGATAGTCTAAACAAAGCTAATTCCCCTCGGGGAGTTGAAAGTTGCACCTGGGGTTGTGGGTTCAGAAGTGTGTGCGAGGTCTAAACAAAGCTAATTCCCCTCGGGGAGTTGAAAGTCAGGAATCCGGGCTGGTAGTATCCGGCAGCTTCCGTCTAAACAAAGCTAATTCCCCTCGGTGCACAACTGAATAGTTCTATCTTCTAACCCCGATCAATGGCATCGGGGTAATTTAGTGCATCTTTCCTACAAATACGGTTTGAAAAACAGCTCTTTCGACAATATTCTCTAAATTATGGAAGGATTTCTACGTTAATTATCGAAACTTTTAAGAAGTATAAATGTAAGATTCTATGAAAAGGAGGAGGTGCTGGTTTGGGGAAAAGTGGTAAGCCAAGGAGAGAAACTTTCAAGTGTGAAATCTTGACTCCAATGTTTTGCGGGGGAGCAGATCCCCAAAAGGCAGAGCTAAGGGCATCATCAGTCAAAGGGGTGCTGAGATTCTGGTGGCGAGCTCTACACGGCCATCTGCCATTATCGGAGCTACGCAAACAAGAGGGGCAGATTTTCGGGAGCACAGAAGGGATTGGAAAAAGCAAAGTGCTCTTGAGCGTCGAGGCTGATTTACAGCCTTGCACTGATCCATTCCCGAAACATAACATTCGGGTAACTAGTAAAAGTAAAACGTTTCCAGTCAATATCTTAGATTACCTTTGTTATGGGACTTACACATGGAATCGAGAGAAAAGAACCAATGAGTTTGTAAAATCGTACCTGAAACAGGGTGAATGGTTTAAGCTTCACATTGTTTATCCGGACACTTGTGAGAAGCAAATTTTAGACGCCTTATACATGCTAGTGAACTTTGGTGGACTTGGCGCTTGTTCGCGTAACGGGTTTGGCTCGGCACATATCAATGATCCTCGGCTCTCTATCGAACCGGTGAACTTCTTGAAACAATTAAACTCGCCGGCTAGCCCAGTAGATTATTCGGCTTTGTCTAGTGGACTAAGATTGTTCCGCACAAGGAAGTTGCATGGAACTTGGGATTCGGCGCTAGCTGAATTAGGCATTGCCTATCGGGTTGCTAGGGGTAGTTTGGAGCCAAAGCATGAGTTTAAGCGCCGGAAGTATGTCGCCTCTCCTTTAATTGCCGAAAAGAAAACCCATTCTGATATCGCCAGACGGGCCAAGCCATACTTTATGCATGTTGCGCGTGTTGGAGACGAGTTTGAGGGGCGGATACTGTATCTGCCTGCTGCCTTCTGTGCAGGGCTAAGTAAAGATAGTAAGAACAACATCATTGATCAGAATAAACACAATGAGATGAACAAAGAGTTCGCCAGCGTTTGCGCCGACATGAATAACCAGCTTGCCGATAAGTTGGAGGTGGTATTGTGAGCATGAAGACCCTTCATTTCGCTTTAGGTCCCGTGCAGGGATTTGTTGCTCAGGCCAGGCGCACCCGGGACTTTTGGGTCGGTTCTTTTTTGCTATCTTGGTTGTCAGGACAAGCAATGTATGAAGTGCAACAGGGCGCCGGAACAATTATATTTCCTGCAATTCAAGGTGATCCGCTGCTACGAGCAATTGAGGCTACAAAAAGTAACAAGCCCGCTGACATTCCCGCGGTTGCAACTTTGCCCAATCGGTTCATGGCCGAAGTGCCAAAGAATTTCGACCCGACTGTCTGTGTAAATGCCGTTCGTACAGCCTGGGGGCGGATTGCAGATGAGGTATATAAGCAATATATTCTGCCGGTGGAGCATCTCGGAAATAACACCAGGGCAATCTGGGAAAGGCAAGTAGAGGGCTACTGGGATATCTTTTGGGCTATAGGCGAAGACAGGCGTACCCTGGACCGCCGCAAGAATTGGCGAGTACATGTGCCCACAATAGAACCTGGGGATAAATGTACTCTAATGGGTAATCTTCAAGAGCTATCTGGGGTTATTCGCGAAAAGGGTAATCCCGCAGCCAGACAACGGGATGAATTCTGGAAAGCACTTCGGGGTAAGGTTGGTATTGAACTCCGCCATAATGAGCGGCTATGTGCTATTGCATTCGTCAAGCGTATGTTTCCAGCGATAGCGAGAAACCTACAGCTTAACGATGTTCCAGAATCTTATCCTTCCACTTCCACTTTGGCGGGCGTTCATTGGCTGAGCCAGGTTGCTATAGAGGAGCCTGAATTATGTATGCAGTATGCTGAGAAAGCAGTAAAGTTAGGGAAGAACTCAGAGCAAAAGGTCCAATTGGTAGACAAGCTTATTAGCGAGCATCAGAAATTAAGCGACTTCTTTCAGCTTAACCCCAATTGCTATTTCATTAATTCATTGGAAAACGACAATGTCTGGGAAGAAGATGATAGAAAGCTGCGGGAGGAGCTCAAAAAGTTATTGAAGCAATTTGGTTATTCAGCATCGCCGTTCTATGCTCTGTTGCTAATGGATGGTGATAAGATGGGCCAGCTTCTTTCTAAAAACGCAACGCGGGATCAGGTTACAAAGGTAAGTGAAGCACTTGGTAAATTCAGTAATTCCGTGCCTGGAATAGTCGACGGTCATAATGGCGTTTGCGTGTATGCCGGTGGTGATGATGTTTTTGCTATGCTGCCATTGGAGGATGCTTTACCGACTGCAGTCAAGCTTCAGAAAAAGTATAAGGAGTGCTTTGCGGAATATCGCAGACAGCTAAATGATGTTGATTCAGCAACGCTTTCCGGGGCGATTATTTACGTCCATCACAACATCCCGCTTCAGGTTGCAATTAGGGAAGCACATAATACTTTGGCTAGTGTTGCCAAAGAACAGTCCGGACGGGACAGTTTAGCCATAAAGGTATGGAAAGCCTCAGGCCCTAACTTAAGTTGGTCAGCTCCTTGGGAGGTCGTGATACCGGATGGAGAGACTACCATTCTCGATAAATTACTTGAAGACTTTAGTGCTAAAGAGCAAAAGCAGTTTACTAGCAGCTTCTTCTACAATCTGCAACAGCGCTTCAGTTTATTAAGTTCCGAGGAAGGTAATCTGAAGCTGGGGAGTGATGATATCAAAGCGATTCTGGAGGCTGAATATCTTAAGTCTCGCAAACTCAACCACGAGAATCAGGAACAATTTTCTGAACGGGCTAAAGAGAATATTGAACACCTTTTGAAAGTATGCAGACGGTCCTGGCGTGAAAACGGTGTTTTAATGGAGAATCAAGGCGGATTAGAGCTGGACGGAGCATTGCTCGTTAAGTTTCTTGCCACTAAGGGGGTGGAAAGATGACAACCAAACTGTGGTTTTTCGAAGCTTTGGATACCCTATTTTTCCGTGACGGCACCCCTTTTTCCATGGGCGAGACTGATACCCGTGGTATTCGGAGTTCCTTTCCGCCGGCAATGTCAACTTTGCAGGGCGCTGTTCGCGCTGCCTTGGCTATGGGGCAAGGTTGGAGTCCTCAACAACGGGACAAGTGGCCGGAGCAGTTGGGCTCTTCAAACAACCTGGGCAATATACGGCTTCAAGGGCCTTATTTGGTACGCAGCGTAGATGATGAACTTGAATTCCTTTTCCCTTTTCCCGCCTCAGTGGTTGAGCTTAAGAATGGTTTTGCCCATCTGACACCTGATGATTCTGAAACACCTACCGACATCAAAGAGCATACTCGCTTACTAAAGAATCTTCAGGAAGAGGATGTCAGGGGAGTTGCGGATAAGTGGCTTACTATCAAAGGAATGGGCAAGGTGCTACAAGGTTTGCCGCCAGAGAAAGAAGACAGTATCTGCTCTCCAGATCTCTGGAGTTTTGAAAACCGGACCGGCATCAAAATTAATCGGCAGTCAAGAACTGCTGAGCAAGGACGCTTATATTTTTTATCTCATGTCCGCCCAAAAGCGGAGCTCCGGGTGGCGGTGGCAGTAACGGGTGTTGACGCCGATTGGCACGAAGCAGTCCCTAGGTGTATTCCACTTGGTGGGGAAGCCAAGATGGCAATGGTCGAGGTAAAGGACTTTGATGACTTTATTCCCAGTGTGCCAGAATTGGAGATTAGAGACGGGAAAGTACGATTTACTGTTACTTTACTTACCCCCGGTCACTTTGGTTTCTTAGATGAGGACAGGCCCGAGTCAGTTGAGCAGGTTGAGATTGAAGTGAGAAAGGCTATTAGTGAAGGTCCCTTAACAGGTTTTGGTAGCTGTGTTACTGCTTGTGTACCCAAACTCAGTCAGGTTGGCGGTTGGGATGTAAAAAATAGTCGCCCGCGGGCATTGCGGCCAGTAGTATTTCCCGGCTCGACCTGGTTTTATGAGGTTGATTCAGATAGGGTTGATGAAGTGAAGGCACTGCATAAGAGCTTTGTTGGTGTCGGAAACGAATACGGCTATGGCCAGATTTTGATAGGAAAGTGGGGTTGTTAACATGAAATCCGCAGTATTGGGAATGTTTGCTGAGTCTGCTATGCATCTAGGCACCGAATCCACTGGTGGGTTAATAGACTTACCTGTGGCTCGGGAAGCTGCAACCGGTTACCCGTTAGTACCCAGCTCTAGTCTCAAGGGCTCATTAAGAGATAAAGCAAGGAATGCATTCAATAAAACTGAAGTTGAAGCTTTGTTTGGTGAACAGGACAAAGCAGGTGGGATTGCGGTAACCGATGCCCGATTGTTGTTGCTGCCAGTCCGGTCACTGACCAGTCATTACGTCTGGGTTACCTGCCCCTATATGTTAGAGCGGCTGCAAAGAGACATGAAGCTGGTAGGAAAACAGGTAAACTTAAAAATTGAAAGCCCGAAAGATGGTCAGGTGTTTGCTGCCTCGACAGGCAAGTTGCTTCTGGAGGAGTTAACTTTAGAGACAGATGAAAGGACAGAGCTTATTCAGAATAGTGCCAGGGTTATTGCTCCGTTAATTGGCCACGAAAGTGTTCGCAACCGGCTGGAAGGTCAGTTGGTCATAGTCAGTAACAACCGAATGGCATATTTTGCAACCTACTGTCTCACTGTGCGGGCTCGGAACCAGCTGAACGAGACTACCAAAATTAGCGAAAATCTCTGGTATGAGGAGACTCTTCCTCCTGATTCACTCTTCTATTTTTCTTTAATCCAACGTCCTGACCGACAGGGAAGTGTAGAACAGGCCGTTAAGCTGTTTGATGGTGACCCCTATCTCCAAGTAGGTGGTAATGAAACAATGGGGCAGGGCTGGTGCGCAATTTCTCTGTATGAGGAGGGAGAGTAATGGCTAAGGCCAGCAGTCTTGAGCGAAGCGCAGAACAGAACAGGGCAAAATTCGCCCTGGACCAGATAAAAAAATATCAAGAAACCAAGGATTCAAGCTGGCAATCTAATTACCAATCTTACGTTAAGTCCCTTCCGGCTACTATCCTGATGTGTGGTTTAGGTCAAGCAATGGCGTCTTTAATGTCAAAGGATGATGGCAATCTGGCTTCCGCCCATGGCCGGCTATATGCTGATATGCAACAATGGCTCTGTGGTCAAGAGGGGACTTTTCCTGGGCAAAAGAACTTGATGGATGCGCTGGCAGGTTCTGATATGGATACTTATCTACGGGCACAGGCGGAGGCTTTGGCTGTGTTGGTCTGGCTGAAGAAGTTTGCCACTGCATTCCTGAAAAAAAGGACGGATGGGACACATGACTAACAAATGTCCTTTGTACGATGGGTTTAGCCTTCCCGACAGGGGCCAATGGCAGAATTGGGGTTTGGTTTATGACAAATTTTGCAATGTCTGGTCCAAGAAATCGGATAAATGGTCTTTGGGCGATAACAAAAAGAAGTGGCTTGAAGGATTTGCGCGGATTGTAGGAAACCGGGACCTCATTGAGGATATGAGTTCTCGGTTGCAAAGACTTGTGGAAGCTAGAGGCGGAAACATAATCTTTGTTCGCACGGCAGGAAGATTTGTTACGGGTATGGGCAATGAAAATCCGGCTGAAAATGGATTCGCTTGGCATCCTACGTTGGGGACACCTTACATGCCGGGATCATCTGTCAAGGGAATGCTCCGAGCATGGATGCAAGAATGGGTTACCTCGGATCCGCGACAGATTAATGCTATCTTTGGGTCAGCAAATAAAAACTCAGACAGTAGTGCCGGAAACGTTATGTTTTATGATGCTCTTCCACTCAGTCCAATTAAACTCACTCTGGACGTGATGACTCCTCATTATGCTGATTATTATCGGGGTGATGCCCCCCCAGGTGACTGGCAATCCCCAGTGCCAATACCATTTCTGACTGTAGATTCTGACCAACAATTTATGTTTGCAATTGCCCCGCGTACCAGAGATGGTGATCAATATATGGATCTATTGGAGCAAGAAATTTACCAAGCTATCGAAATTGTAGGTGCGGGTGCCAAGACTGCAGTTGGCTACGGCCGTTTCATTATCGATGCCGCCCAGAAAAGCCAATATGTCGATGAACGGACTAAGCGAGAAGAAGTGCTGCTGAAACAACGGGAAATAGCTGAGTTAAGTCCGGTCCAGAGGGAAATGGAAGCTGATGGTTATGGAGATGACCAGGTATTTATTAATAAAGTAGATGCGTGGTTGGATAGAGCTGAGAAGGCGGAGGTTAGCGAACGCCAGGAGATCGCCGAGGCATTGCGGGACTGGTACCAAAGGTACAGGAAGGGGATGTTCGATAACCCTAATAAGAAGAATAGACCAAGAGTGGAACGCCTCAAGAAACTGCTTCGTTAGGTTTAGGGCAGCTTCGCCCCTATAGGTATCTGTTTCCTGTTGTGCGTATCCCCACTTAGATGGAGGGAAAAATTGTGAAGGTTCTTGTGGCAAATACGGGCACGAATGATCTTAAGTATGATAGTAAAAAGCTCAGTAGGACGCGTGAAGACGCAAAAAAAATTCTCGAGGATTTGCAAGGTGTAATTGGGGATGAACTGTTGCTAAACTCCGAAGCAAATAGTATAGATTTACCAATATTGCTGCCTGCAATAAATAGTTTTTTGCTTTTAGAGCCAGCGAGTGGGCCAATCGATGTGTTGTTCCTAATAGTTACCAATCAGGATGAAATGGTGGATAAAAAGTTTCGAAGCAAGGATACCATCTATGTAGGCAAAATAATAAAGTTTTTGCTGGAAAATAACGTAGACAAGTTCGCAAATAAAGTAAAAATGGTCAGGTTGCTTTATTTAAATAAAAACCCTAATATTCTTGATGATACTTTTAACTATTACCGCGACTTTGTAAAGAAAATCGGTGATTATCTCGGTAGTAACAGGCCTACTACATGGGTGATGCTGACTGGTGGAACACAGGCATGTAATTTTGCCCTGCTTGATGCATCAATTAACTCTAGCCACCTGATGGGGTATAAGCAGTACATTTATGTTAATGAGCTTACAGAAGAAGTTGTATTTTTAGAAACTCAAAATCAGCTTCTACTGAACAGGGTCAAAGAAACATTTGATATTTTTTTAGAGCGTTGGGACTATCATGCTGCAATGCAGTTATCCAAAAGATTGACATTTGAAGATAAAATAGTTACTAATTTCCTACAGGTTCTAGGACTTAGGCTAAACTTTAGATTTGAGGAAGCCCTTAGTGTAATAGAGGAAATGTTGGTTCGGGCGAATGGGAATCCTCGAATGGTCATTGAAAAATTGGAATTTGAGATAAAAAATTTGCATGATTCAATTGGCAAAGCACTGAAGTCAAAATCTGGCTTAGCATCGGCAGAGCACATTATCAATGAGCTCTACTGGAATATGCATATTCAATACCAAACGGGGCGTTATGTCGATTTCTTGGGTCGTTTTTATCGCTTAAGCGAGTTTCTTATGCAGCTGGAGATTGCTAAAATGGAGGGATGTGGTCTCAATGCATTGCGCAAGAAATTGAAACCCGGCGGGGGTCATGTTAGCAGAAAAGATATGCTGGATTATTTAAAGGACAACTCTATCAGGAAAACCTTTTGTATGTGGTTGGAAAATGGGAATGAACTGTGTAAACATAGAAATAATTCGATCTTAGGTCATTCTTTTCAAGGTGGATCGCCTCAAAATCTAAACGAGCTTTGGGGTGGAAAAGATTTATTTGATGATACGGTTCATGTTCTAGGCACAGAGTTTAACGTGATCATCGGAAACAATCCTTACGAAGCTTATAAGTATTGGATTAAAGAGAGATTTACCTCCACTTTGCGAAAATAAGCGTTTGTTATACAAAGGAGTTTTCTGGCAGTTAATATAAAGCAATGACTTAGAGATTAGTTGGGGTGATGATTCGAAACTAGCGTAGACCCCGTTTTATATGATTCCTGACGCAACGGGGGACCGGGATATAATATTTAAATTGTCCTATTCGTTATGGTATAATGAGGTAGCATGATTTTAGGAATTTCGGCATTCGAAGTAATCGAGCATCGCTGGTGTTGGAAAAACCCCGGCGATGCTCGAATCAATAAACTCAGGGGGTGGAGGACATTTTAGTGATTTTCAAAGCACCAATGATAGACGAAAACAGGCGATGCTCGAAAATGAAGGTTTGCCCCTTAGAACCACAGGGGGTTTCGGCCCCGCGGTCTAAACAAGGCTAATTCCCCTCGGGGAGTTGAAAGAGCTCAGCGGCCCCCTTTACCGCGACCGCGTACAAGCCCGTCTAAACAAGGCTAATTCCCCTCGGGGAGTTGAAAGACCAATGTAATGGGTCTCAGAGCAGTTTGCACAATATGTCTAAACAAGGCTAATTCCCCTCGGGGAGTTGAAAGTTAAATCTTGATTGTTTTTTGCCGCGCAAATGCTTCACGTCTAAACAAGGCTAATTCCCCTCGGGGAGTTGAAAGCTGCCGGCAGAAGTTTGGAGCACCGTTTTAATGTTTGGGTCTAAACAAGGCTAATTCCCCTCGGGGAGTTGAAAGATCAGGCGAGGTGTCCTTATAGATGCCCTAGTGTGGCGTCTAAACAAGGCTAATTCCCCTCGGGGAGTTGAAAGAAGAATTTATCCCCGGGATTCCCGGGCCTTGATGTGTGTCTAAACAAGGCTAATTCCCCTCGGGGAGTTGAAAGATTTTTCTTTGCTGGTAAAGCTCTATCTCTTTCATCTTGTCTAAACAAGGCTAATTCCCCTCGGGGAGTTGAAAGGGTTGCTCGGCCTGCTTTTGGTGCTTTGGCTTCTATGTCTAAACAAGGCTAATTCCCCTCGGGGAGTTGAAAGACAACTGGTATATCTATTAACTTTTTTATCGTTGAGTCCGTCTAAACAAGGCTAATTCCCCTCGGGGAGTTGAAAGAGGAATTCTTCCTCGGCGTATTTGTTTGGATCCGGTTGTCTAAACAAGGCTAATTCCCCTCGGGGAGTTGAAAGATTATCGTAAGTTAAAAAAATGTTATCTTACTGTTGGTCTAAACAAGGCTAATTCCCCTCGGGGAGTTGAAAGGGTTGGTGGTTTTCGTTATCCTTCTATGAGTTATTATTTGTCTAAACAAGGCTAATTCCCCTCGGGGAGTTGAAAGCGCCGGTTGCCGTCCGGCTCTCGTCAGGGCGACTAGTCTAAACAAGGCTAATTCCCCTCGGGGAGTTGAAAGAAGTTTCTTCTCACTTGTATTACCTTGCCCAGGATGGTCTAAACAAGGCTAATTCCCCTCGGGGAGTTGAAAGCCTGGTAGCAGCGCCCATGCACTTCAAGCTGTTGGCCGTCTAAACAAGGCTAATTCCCCTCGGGGAGTTGAAAGGCCACAACCAAAGACCATTTTGAAGCAATCAACCCCGTCTAAACAAGGCTAATTCCCCTCGGGGAGTTGAAAGATGGACACAATGGTAGCTTTACCCTGAAACATGGTGCGTCTAAACAAGGCTAATTCCCCTCGGGGAGTTGAAAGCAAAATAAGCCGCCAGACGGCCAGCGATACTATTTGTCTAAACAAGGCTAATTCCCCTCGGGGAGTTGAAAGTACTCATAGGTCCGCTCCCCACACGCAACACACTTGGCCGTCTAAACAAGGCTAATTCCCCTCGGGGAGTTGAAAGGGCAGCTTGTCCCGCTCCGAGATATCCTCAATAATGTCTAAACAAGGCTAATTCCCCTCGGGGAGTTGAAAGGGAGACCAGCGACCACCCTACACATTTAAACTGCTTACGTCTAAACAAGGCTAATTCCCCTCGGGGAGTTGAAAGAACAAATTCAGTATCATGGCGAAGATCAGCAGCTTGTAGTCTAAACAAGGCTAATTCCCCTCGGGGAGTTGAAAGACCTGCCGGCGCTGACCCAAAAGGAAGAGGCGCTGGGGGTGTCTAAACAAGGCTAATTCCCCTCGGGGAGTTGAAAGCCCGGTCCTCAGCCGCAGACTTTTCAGCGTGGTTAAGTCTAAACAAGGCTAATTCCCCTCGGGGAGTTGAAAGCCCTCCCTGCTTTGGATGAGAACGATGAATCCAACTTCGTCTAAACAAGGCTAATTCCCCTCGGGGAGTTGAAAGCTGCGGTGTTAAAATCCAGTTCGCTGTCCTCAATAAGAGTCTAAACAAGGCTAATTCCCCTCGGGGAGTTGAAAGCCAGCCAAACATGCCGGCAATGAGTGCGCCAAACAGAGTCTAAACAAGGCTAATTCCCCTCGGGGAGTTGAAAGATACTTAGTTATCAGAGTGGATTTCTTCATCGTGGTGTCTAAACAAGGCTAATTCCCCTCGGGGAGTTGAAAGCTTCGAGCTTGCTACGATACTTATTATAAGGTTAAGGCGTCTAAACAAGGCTAATTCCCCTCGGGGAGTTGAAAGTTAGTTTCCCAATCCAGAAAACCAAAATCAATTAAATAAGTCTAAACAAGGCTAATTCCCCTCGGGGAGTTGAAAGTTATCCCTAATGCCAAGAATTCCTGCGCCTGGTTAGCGTCTAAACAAGGCTAATTCCCCTCGGGGAGTTGAAAGCCCAATAAGGGGGCCTGACGCCATAAAATGCATCACCGTCTAAACAAGGCTAATTCCCCTCGGGGAGTTGAAAGTGGAGGTTGCGCTGGGCTTCGACTGCCCGGAACATGTCGTCTAAACAAGGCTAATTCCCCTCGGGGAGTTGAAAGCGTGCTGTTCGTGGGCGACAAGGCCGTAACCAATGAGTCTAAACAAGGCTAATTCCCCTCGGGGAGTTGAAAGTCCGGAGTCAGGCCTTTCAGCAGACTGGTGATCAGCGTGTCTAAACAAGGCTAATTCCCCTCGGGGAGTTGAAAGCACATAAATCGAGGCTGAATGCTTGAGCAATGAAGTTTCGTCTAAACAAGGCTAATTCCCCTCGGGGAGTTGAAAGTTCTCCGGGCGGTCGAGACCATGATGTCTGCAAAGGTCTAAACAAGGCTAATTCCCCTCGGGGAGTTGAAAGATGTTTAACTTAGTAATAACGCTCACCCGCATCACTGTCTAAACAAGGCTAATTCCCCTCGGGGAGTTGAAAGTGTGCCGGCGTCCCAAGACGTGCGCCACCAGTATCAAGTCTAAACAAGGCTAATTCCCCTCGGGGAGTTGAAAGTTCCATAACACATTGCCTAAACATGCTGTTGTGATAAGTCTAAACAAGGCTAATTCCCCTCGGGGAGTTGAAAGTTATATCACCTCCCGATATTGACAACTAACACTAATGTCTAAACAAGGCTAATTCCCCTCGGGGAGTTGAAAGTTATCGCGCCGCCGATCCGGTTCCCACCAGTTATAGTCGTCTAAACAAGGCTAATTCCCCTCGGGGAGTTGAAAGATCAAACTCTACATTCCCGGACCCGGGCCAAAATCGAAGTCTAAACAAGGCTAATTCCCCTCGGGGAGTTGAAAGCGGCATACCGTGAGGGCTGGCGCTCAGATATTTTTGTCTAAACAAGGCTAATTCCCCTCGGGGAGTTGAAAGGATATTGGTGTGCTTCGTTAAGTGCTTGAGTAGTTTCAGTCTAAACAAGGCTAATTCCCCTCGGGGAGTTGAAAGCGCCATTATCTTTTTTGTAGTCAACAGCGTTTGAGAGTCTAAACAAGGCTAATTCCCCTCGGGGAGTTGAAAGCGCTGATCGTGGAGACATCGTCAGGTGAGAGCGTTGCGTCTAAACAAGGCTAATTCCCCTCGGGGAGTTGAAAGTTTTCGACGTTCTCCTCAACTACCGTGGCGTCGACGGTCTAAACAAGGCTAATTCCCCTCGGGGAGTTGAAAGCTTTCAGGGTGTCGACAGGCAATGGACTGACTGGGAGTCTAAACAAGGCTAATTCCCCTCGGGGAGTTGAAAGCGATAAACCCCCCTTTTGCCCAGTTTACCACGTGGATAGGTTACACTTAGTTGGACAGATTCGTTAAGCTCATATAACCTTCATTCAAATA
>VEMY01000060.1 GCA_009711825.1 Bacillota bacterium
CACTATACCTCTTACTACAGCGGTGGGCAAAACACCGTCACCCCAATAAGAACAAATGGTGGCGACTGAACAAATATTGGCATGAAAAGAATGGAAAGAGATGGTTATTTATGTCTGACGAGTTTAGCCTCATAAACCTGAGGAGAATAAACATCGTCCGGCACCCTAAACTGCAGATTTCAAGGAACCCCTTCTTAGACAAAGAATACTTTGCAGAAAGAAGGATGAAACTGAAATCATTAAATGCCGCCTGAAAAGGTGAAGAAATGCTTGAGCCGTATGAGCGGGAAACTCTCACGTACGGTTCTTAGACGAGGGAAAGGGAGCAATCCCTTTTCCTTAGTCGATTATACATCTAAGCAATTCAAGACCAAGTTGGACAAGGCCAAAATGAAACAAAGCATGTCGCGTGTTGGTCGCTGCATCGACAACAGCCCCATGGAAGGCTTCTGGGGAATTATCAAATGTGAAATGTATTATCTGGGCAAATTCAAGGATTACGACACTCTCGCAGTAGCTATTGAAAACTACATACACTTCTATAATTACGAACGACGGCAAAAGAAGCTCAACAAACTAGCCCCGATGACCTATCGACAATTGCTCGAAAACGCTGCATAAAAAGCTGGACCCCATTATGGAGTCCAGCGAAAACAGTTTTCTTTTTTACACCTGTCTACTTGACAGGGGGCAGTTCAAATTTGCTGGCTGTGGGGCTTTTGGAGACGGGAAGCTCTTATCTTGCTACTGAACTGTAAATTCAGCAACGATTTTATGGGCGGCATCTTCTCCCAACTCCCAAAAGAACTCTTTAAGATATCTGTATTCACCAGGCGCCAAAGACAACTCATGGCTAAACTCAACTTTCTCCCGCGGCTCTAGGCTGCTGGCCCAGTCCAACACAGACTTTTGATACTGTAGGTCAACCCAAACGCCATCTTCATATTTTTCCAGTACAAATCTATCTCCGTAATACACTTTCCGGCCGGTGTTGTTAACAAAAACCAAGTGCAAAGTATCTTCTGTAGAAAGGGTTGGATTCTCTACTATTACCGTGACCTCATTAGCTTGACAAAAGAGTACAAACAACAGGCAAAGAAGTAGAGGTGCAAAAATTAGTCGACCACGAATTTGACGGACCATGAGCTCTCACCTCCTTAGTCGATCAACAAAAAATTAAGTAAGTAGGTAGATCTTGTTACTTAGTTGGTCAATGGCACAACTGATAATTCATTACGTACACCAGACTGAGGTGAAAAGTAAGCTGCATCATCGTATCTTCCGACATGTATTCCGGCGTAATATGTACCAACGGCATCGGTAAACCAAATTGGCCCGCCACTATCACCTGGCATACTATGATAATTAGCAGAAATCTGCCCCCTAATATTTCCCAAATAAGGATGAGGTACCACACGGTTTATCTCGGTAACAAATCCAGACGTTACACGAGTAGTTATCCCTGACTTGTAGACTAGTTGACCTACGCCGGGGTTACCATACCCATGCACCGGAATAATAGTGCCGATTCCTATATGGATACCGGGCCTCAATGGTCTATCTATGCTAGTAACACGTGCAGCATCTGCGTACCCTCCATCTCTTGCCACACGATCTACGACCCCTTGATTTTGTCTACGGGATGGCTGACCAATGGAAGAGGACAATGGTATTGTTCCGTTGTCTCCAATATGAGAGGTGATAATAGAAACGTGATGCCCCGATATAGTATTTCTGGCTGCAATGTTTAATGTGGCATAGTCCCAATCAGAAGCACATGAAACTCCGCCTGGAATCGGGTCATACTCTAGATAATATCCCGATAATTCGGGTGGACCACTAAACCGAAATAAAACAGGGATATCAATTTCATGTTCCGCGGCTATTTCACTGATAGCACGATCCAAGTCGTTTACAATCTCTTGGTCATGTTTGGCTGGGTCAATTCCGACAGAGAAGTACCCAGTTATTTCAGCGCCATGAGAAACCACCGGACCCTTTGGATAATAGTACTTATCTTGTAGCATCACCTGAGCGGCAAAATTGCTTAAATCACTTATCCACAAATCCCATTCGGGCTGCTTGCCAGCATCTACTGGGGGTTCTCCCAAAACTAGAAAAGAGTCTTCATACAATTCTTGCCGGATCCGTTCATGAAGGTCGGGCATTATACTTTCAATATCATCGATGCTTATGCTCTCAGAAAAAGACCGTTCAGGAAATTTCCCTTTAAGATAATCGATTACTGCTGCTTGCTCTATGTCACTTAAGCCAGCAACAGTATCTGATGTACTGTTGCTTTTATCAACCTTTAACCAATAATCCCCGAGCTCATCTAACAATTTTTCATGGAGCTTAGCGTCTAGGATCTCTTCACGGAAGTGGGTAAATTCATCCATGGTCAAATTCAAATAATCGGCAGATGAATGGCTTGGCGTAAGTACATTTATAACTATTTCTTTAACATCATCCTTGTGTTGTTCAACTATCTCTTTCCACCAATAAAGCGGCTCAGAACTATCAGTGGATGCGTAAGGCGAGATTACCAAACCAACCACCAGCAATATCATAATTATAACTCGTCTCATTAACTTAGTACCCCCTTGTATTATTAGCGTTTCCAAATCCATCTTCTTAATCACCCAATACTTACTACCCGCATCTATCCGTCCATGCATTTATAGATTTAGCTCTTCACCACCTCTCCAACACTTTAGACATGTTGTGCTGCTAAAATAATTTGGCTAGATCAACTGGCTATCACGTATGTTAAAATAATATTATCGCACTATTGCGTGAATGTAAATGCAAACTTAACTGTCAAAGAACTAATGGTGTCATTCAGCAAGGCCGAGTATATGTAATCGCCACAAACGGCTGAGCGCGAAGAATAATTGATTGTGTTCTAATAATTGAACGTTATCATTCTGTTATCATTACTGGCCTCTATACCACAAAAACCCCGCTATTACGGGATTTTTGGCTTTCTTGCTACTATTCCCACTCAACAAATCCATAGGAATATAAAATTAACTAATGTATCTTTCGCTAGTTTTTAGGTTGTTTTGTGCACTATGTATCTATTTTATATGGGCTTTCTTGTTTTTGTTATCAAATTGTTATCACATGGAAGATGCCCCATTGGACCTTCTAGAAAAACGATAGATTCATTTCAAAGGTTTATAGGTTTTGCTATCTTGCTTCTGCGCCGTACTTTTCGAGAAACCCGGACGGTGTCAGTATCTCCGGCCTTTCAATTTCTACGGCAGCAAAATCCGCATCCCCTGTTATCATAACATCGACATCCTCTAGAATCGCCGTCACCAAAATAGGAAGATCCTTTTTGTCCCGTATATCCGGGTGTTTTTTTGCGTCGATTCTCTCCGGTGTATAAGCAAGAGAAAACGGAAGCTCCTGGATAAACTGATCCAGCAAATCGAATTTCTCCGAGAACTTCCGTTTAATGACTTCCTTTAATTCTTCCAGCACATAGGACGGCAGGACAATTGTGTATCGCTCAGTAATTACATCCACTAAACTAGACATTTTAGGGGACGGAAAAGGAAGATGGAAATCAGGACATTGGTATCAATCATTATCCGCATATCGCTTATCCCACATTTCCTTGCGGACCTCGTCCACCAAATTCACGACATCCTGTTCATCTTTCAGACCACGCTTTTCCGCTTCGCCCTCAAAGGCTTTCTGCATATTCCTAAAGGCTACCTTAGCAGCGTTGGCGAAGATAATATTATCGCCATCTTCTATGAAGATAACCTTGTCACCTTCCCTCAGGCCAAGCTTCTTGCGTATGTCAATTGGGATCGTAATCTGTCCTCTGCTTGTGATCTTTGCAACCTCCATAATCGCACCCCTTCCATGCTTACCTTACTTGAAAATCTTACTTCCTTAGTTCATATTATACGCTGTTCGGCCAGAAAATACAATTAGTGTCCGAAATAACCCTTTCAGACCTTAGGAAATTAAAACCTCCATGACCGCGAATCAAGATTCGGCGGTACATGGAGGGTATTAGAACCCTACTCTTTATTATGATAGCCTGGTCCTCTAAACTTCGCGTTTCAGCTTTGGTAAACCTGTTCAAGGTCCACCTCAACCTGGTCTCTATAAGACGGATACATATCCTATCCATCATCGAACACCATGCAACCTGCTATGAAAAATATCCCAGGATATTATGATAGAGTGACACAATATCCTGGTCATCATAAGCCGCTTTTAAGCAGCTAAGGCTTCCAGTATTGCTACCCTCATCATTCCCAAGGAAAATGGAATATGAACCTTCTTCATCAACAACCCCCTGCCCCGGGCCTTGAAAGTTACATATCAATATGTCTGGCCGGCATAGCAGGCTTAGATGGGCAATGGCGGACGACGCCGAAACACCAGCCGGGACATATTCCAAATCATACAGATATGAGTATGGAAAACCACACAAGCCTCTACACTGATACCCATCTGCAATAAACATATCTCGCAGCCGGCACATTAAATCGATTGCCCTTAACCCACGCCCATGGAGATTGATGATTGCCGGTTGATCAGAGCTAGGAGGGCTGAATAGGTCTTGGGGATAGCAGCAGCAATCTTCGCTCCAAACCAGCGCTTCCGACAACATGCTCCGTTCCCTTTCCGGCAAACTGCCTCCGTAGAGAAGGGTTTCGATCTTACCGGCATAACCTTGGCCAATGTCATATCCAGATACTAACCTGGAATCTTGGGGCACCAAGTAAACCAGACTCTTACAATCCGAGCTGAGCTGTACCACCTCCGGCGGGCACTGGAATTCCGCCAGGCAGTTGAAGAAAAGATGCTGCTTCAAAAGAGGGAACCCGCTGGGATTTAGAATTATGGCATCCTCGATAAAGTCCGGCCGCACCAAAGTCATGCTGTCTGGATCCCCCACCAATTCTGTATATACCTGTCCCACCGACATGGAAAAGGCTTCTCTTCGCTCAAGGATGTTATGGACGGCTGCCGTAACCGTGGGTGCGGCATAGCTGTTGGCAGTGTGCGTCAAAAACTCATGCCCCGGTGGCAGAAATAAAGTGTGCCGGGACGAGGCATGTATGAGACTGCTACCTGGCAACAGAGTGTATTCCGCGCCTTTTAGCCCTGGGTCGGCGATTGTACCCATCACACCACTTAGGTGGGCCGGTATCGAATAGTCCCCCGAGTTACTGCACGCCGCCACGATAATTTGGCGCTGTTGGATCAGACGAGCAACAATGGACCTGATCCTCTTATAATCATTGGGCTGCCTGGTGCCAAGACTCAGATGGACAATGGGAATCCGCGCATCCAGGCACCATTCCATTGCCGCCGCCAGTTGAGCACAGGATGCCCGCAAGTTCTCCCTATGAAAAATGCGTAGACTGCAGAATTCAGCATTGGCGGCGTACTTGGCAATAATACTTGCACAGGTAGTGCCATGGCCAGTGATTATTCTGTCATCAGCGGCACGCTCCCTGACGACGCCATCTCTCTCCACCAACAGATCATACTTCACCCTTATTTCAGGAAAGACAGATGTATCGATTCCGTCGTCGATCAATGCAATCAACATAATCCTTTATTCCCTGCCCTCCTCTCCCACCGCGTACTTCTCCTGCTGGTACCTAAAGAGCTCAGCATACCTTTGCTTGTTCCTCAGCAATTCCGCCTGGGTCCCGTCCTCAACGATCCTACCCTTCTCCATAACGATAATCCTGTCGGCCAGGAAGACATTGGACAATCTATGAGAGGTAAAGATGGTCATTTTTCCCTGGGTCAGGGCTTGCAGTGACTCAAATATCTCATGCTCCGCCTTGGGGTCCAGGTTAGAGGATGGCTCGTCCAGGATCAAAGTGTTATGGCGGCGGAAAAATGTCCTGGCCAAGGCCAGTTTCTGGTGCTGGCCCCCAGAAAGCTCAATACCGTCGGTGGCAAAGAACCTGGTCAGGCTGGTATCCAAGCCCCTGCCGGCCCTTTGCAGGATGTCCTCACTATAGCTGGCTCTGAGGGCGGCCATGGCAGCCTCATCTACATCCTCCCGATTACCGTCGGCAATGGTAAGGTTATCCCTCAGCGTAAAAGCGTAGTTCCGCATTTCCTGAAAGTACACGCTAAAATTGGCCCGCAGTTCAGCCAGCCGGTATTCCCTGATATCGACACCGTTGATCTTGATGACACCACTGTCGGGGTCATATAAGCGCAGCAACAGCTTGATGAGGGTCGACTTGCCCGAGCCGTTTAACCCCACCAAGACTACCCTTTCCTGGCGATTCAGGCGAAAACTCACATCGTCCAAGGCACGTACTTTGGCGCCCCTGTATGTAAAGCAGACGTGCTCAAATTCTATAGAGTCTACGCTGCCCAGGTCCCGCGTGCCGGTATCAACGACGTGGTTATCGAATTGCTCCAAACCCTTGATATTAGCTATCTTCAGTTGGTTGTCATAAATCTGCATGGCCGAAGACGTCAGCAGGGCTACGGCGGACCACAACTGGCTCATCAGGCCGGTGTAAAGGGAATAATCCCCAACTGTAGCCCTGCCACCCACCACCCCAAAGGCGATGTCGACGCCGACAAGAATGACGACGGCCTCGGGCAGGCAATCCATCAAGGATGTCAGGACGGTACGTCGCCGAGTCATATCCCTTCGTTTACCAAAGAGCTCCTGCCACAGCCGGGCATAGCGGTCTTTAAGACCTTGTCCGGCATTGAACAGCCGCACATCCTGGGCATAGCCCCTGTCCACGGCGATGCTCTGGTAATAGCTCTTCCGGCGCTCTTCATTGATCTGGGCAAGACTCAAACGGTACAACAGTTTGGTGTACTTGGCCGCCGCGACGGAGGAAGGGATGGCCGCAGCCATCATCAAGAAACCGTAGATAACATTTGCCTTGGACAACACCAGAAAGGCGCCGACAAAGGACACCCCTGCACTGATGCACGAAAGTACATTCCAGACAAGATGAGTAATGGCTGAGGAATCGCGGGTAGCGGACATCAGCTTGTCATGGTATTCGGAGTTGTCGAAGTACTCCAGATCGGCGGCAAGGGAGTACCCCATGATTCCACTGCAGAAAGTCCCTTTTCCCTTATAATTTCTTCCATTAACGGCAGGATTTTGCACCCCGGAAATTGAAGTAATACCTAGGAATATCGAGCTATTCCTACATAATCGGTGCATAAGGGGT
>VEMY01000061.1 GCA_009711825.1 Bacillota bacterium
CCCTTTCGCTGGTTGTTGGGATTTAGGCACTTCCATTTTACCAGCAAGGGGTGTTTTTGTACACCTTTGAGGCCAATAAAGTCAGGGGTTTACGGGTGTTTTACACCTGCGAAACTTGAGTTAATTAGCCAAGCACAAAGCCAACCATCTCGAGCAGAGAATGTGGCTCACAAAGTAGCTAGCTGGTTGTTCTACATTGCCGTTGTAGTAGCTTTAATCGCTCTAGTAGCCTGGATGATCATTGCAGATTTACCTACAGCCGTTATCTTTACTGTGACTACGTTAGTTATTGCCTGCCCACATGCTTTGGGTCTTGCTATTCCCTTGGTAGTATCACGTAGTACTAGTTTGGGTGCAAGCCGAGGATTACTGGTTAAAAATAGAGAAGCTTTGGAATTAACTACTAAAGCGGATGTTATGGTATTGGATAAAACAGGTACTTTAACAACTGGTGAATTTAAAGTGTTGGACGTCACTGTTTTGAGTGATAAATATTCTGAAGAAGAAATTACAGGCTTGTTGGCGGGTATAGAGGCGGGCTCCAGTCACCCGATTGCCCAATCGATTGTGAACCACGCTGAAGCGAAAGGCATTAAGTCAGTTTCCTTTGACTCCATTGAAATCGTTTCGGGAGCAGGAATAGAAGGGGAGGCGAACGGCCACCACTATCAATTAATCAGCCAAAAGGCATACGGAAAAGCATTGCGTATGGATATTCCGAAAGGCGCTACTTTAAGTATCCTTGTAGAAAATAATGAAGCAATCGGCGCTGTCGCATTGGGAGATGAACTGAAAGAAACCAGCAGAAACTTGATCGAGGTGCTGAAAAAATACGGAATTGAACCACTCATGGCTACTGGTGATAACGAGGAAGCTGCACAAGGAGTTGCAGAAGTTCTAGGTATTCAATACCAAGCCAATCAATCTCCGGAAGATAAGTACAAGCTGGTCGAGTCCATGAAAAACCAAAACAAGACGGTTATCATGGTGGGAGACGGGGTCAATGACGCACCTTCCCTTGCCTTGGCAGACGTAGGTATTGCAATCGGAGCTGGAACGCAAGTAGCTTTGGATTCTGCGGATATTATCCTTACTCAGTCTGATCCAGGGGATATTGAATCCTTTATCGAGTTAGCAAACAAGACGACACGTAAAATGAAACAAAACTTGGTATGGGGAGCAGGCTACAATTTTATCGCGATTCCAATTGCTGCTGGCCTCCTTGCTCCTATCGGCATTACCTTGGGTCCGGCCTTCGGCGCCGTCCTCATGTCCTTATCAACCGTTATTGTTGCGATCAATGCAATGCTTTTGAGATTAGACCCGAAATAAAACGAAGCAGGAACAAAAAAACACTGGCTGGTGTGCTGTACAAGGATATACGTACACCCACGGATTTCCGAGAAAAAACAGGACTCCATCATTTTAATCTGGACCTGATTTCAAGGACAATATCGGATAGTAATTCTTAACACAATTTTACCCGCAGCTCTTTTTATTGAGTTGCGGGTTTTCAATTTGTAAACATTCAATTGTTATTTGAAACCAAATGGTTTACAATATTTCTATTGAGGCATGGAGGGACTATTATGAAAACCTCGGACATGATACGACGGCTATGTGAACAAATGAATATCAGTGTCTCCGAACTGGCTAGACGCTTAGATCAGTCGCCACAGAACTTCGGTATTAAATAGTGATTCCGTTTTTAAAGGTAATTTGAACATTTTCTTTATCTAGGACTGTCACACAATCCACTAAACTGTGCCAGAGGAGTGGATCAAAATCTGTGAGCAGTTCATCTTGATTCTTAAGTTCAGCGAGGAAAGCAGCCATTGTTTGGCGACTGATCACTTTTTCCTTAATCTGCCCGGATATTTTTTCTAAATCTTCTTTGGTAGTGTCAAACCTCTGTACCAAGCCATCGTATCTTCTTTGGTATTCTCCTTGGTCTAAGGCAACATTGGCATTTTCGTTTATGCATTGCTGTATCAGCTCAGTGACAATCTCCATTTCATTTTGAAGCTCGACCTGTTTGGTTTCTAAGGGACCAGTGTCAAAAAGAACATCCTTCATGGATTCGAAGTTTGCTATGATTTCATCCTTATCTTCCAGGAGCTTATTAGTAGCCTTCACGAAGAGTTCTTTTATAGTATCTTCATCGAGGTGGGGAGTGGAGCATTTTTGCTGTCCGTTGAACTTGCGGTTGCATTGCCAGACTGTACGTCGGTATTTGCTGTTTGAGTGCCATACTTTTGAACCGTACCAGCTTCCACATGATCCGCATTTTATCTTGCCAGAGAATATATGAACACCGCTGTGACAATTGTTTGCAGGGTTTCTTTTTTCTAACTCGTTTTGGACCAGGTCGAAGACCGCTGGCTCGATAATCGCTTCATGGTTATTTTCAACATAGTATTGAGGAATTTCTCCCTCGTTGACCTTCTTCTTTTTGGTAAGAAAATCCACGGTGTAACTTTTCTGCAAAAGTGCATCTCCCTTATATTTTTCATTTGTGAGGATGCGCTTGATGGTGCCTGCGTTCCACTTATCTTTCTTCGCGGGTGATAAAATGCCGTCTGCGGTAAGCTGCTTGGCAATACCATAAGGCGTCATGCCCTGTAGGAACATGCTGAAGATCCTCTGGATTATAACTGCTTCATTGGGGTTCAAGACAAGGTTGCCATCTTCACCCCGATCGTAACCGAGGAAGTGCCCAAAGGGAACCGTGACCTTTCCATCTGCAAATCTCTTGCGCTGTCCCCATGTGACGTTCTCTGAAATGCTGCGGCTTTCTTCCTGGGCAAGGGATGACATGATGGTGATTATTATAGTAGCGTCAATTTAGCAAAGTGTGGTGTGTATCGTTATGTTCAGGCAGATGATTTTGAAATTTTGTTGTTTGCCTATTCTACAGACGGAAGTGAGGTTAAAATAATCGATCTAGCCCGCGGTGAAAAGATACCACCAGTAATACTTTCTGCAATAGAAGATGATAAAGTTATAAAATATGCTCATAATGCTTCCTTTGAGCGGATATGTTTCTCACGCTTTCTGGGATACCCAGTGGATAAGTATATTCCTCCTGAATCATGGAGGTGCACAATGACATGGGCAGCATATATGGGGCTGCCGTTATCATTAGTAGGTGTGGGTGCGGTTCTTGGCCTTGGGAAGCAAAAAATGATGGAAGGTAAAGATCTGATTCGTTTCTTTTGTTCTCCTTGTAGCCCAACTAAGGCAAATGGAAACCGCACAAGAAATTTACCATCTGATGACCCAGAAAAATGGGAGCGATTCAGCTCCTATAACATTCGTGACGTCGAAACTGAAATGGAGATTGAGCAGAAATTGACTAAATTTCCTGTGCCAGAATTCATATGGGATGAATATCATTTAAGTGAGAGAATCAATGATCGAGGCATAAAGGTAGATATGGACTTTGTAAAACAGGCCATTACTATGGATGAGATGTCACGCACCAAGCTGATGGATCAGATGCAGAAAGTAACAGAACTTGATAATCCAAACTCAGTGCAACAGATGAAAGGCTGGCTCTCTGAAAATGGCGTGGAAACAGATACCCTCGGTAAAAAGGCTGTGGCAGAACTATTGAAGGAAGCGCCGGAGCATCTAGCTGAAGTTCTTAAACTCCGTCAGCAACTGGCAAAGTCATCTGTTAAGAAATATTCTGCAATGGAAAATGCAGTCTGCAGTGATGGCAGGATTCGTGGTATGTTTACTTTTCTGGGGGCCAATCGTACAGGACGTTTCAGCTCAAAGATAGTGCAGCTGCAGAATCTACCACAAAACCATATGCTGGATTTAAAAGAGGCGCGAGGCATCGTAAAAAATGGTAATTCTGAAGCCCTTGAAATGCTTTATGAAGATATACCAGATACTCTTTCACAGCTTATTCGTACCGCGTTTGTACCAAAGAAAGGCTGTAAGTTTATAGTTGCCGACTTTTCTGCCATTGAGGCTCGTGTACTGTCATGGCTTGCAGGTGAAGATTGGAGAAGTGAAGTATTTGCAAGCGGCGGTGATATTTACTGTGCATCCGCATCACAGATGTTTAATGTCCCCGTAGAAAACCACGGTGTGAATGGGCATTTAAGACAGAAAGGCAAGATCGCAGAACTGGCCCTAGGTTATGGTGGATCAGTGGGAGCTTTAAAGGCTATGGGTGCGCTGGAGATGGGACTTGAAGAGGAAGAACTGAAACCCCTGGTTAATGCCTGGAGGCAGGCCAATCCGTACATCGTAAAATTCTGGTGGGATGTGGATAGAGCAGCTAAGAAGTGTATTAAGGAAAAGCAGTCTCAAGAAATACAAAATATTAAGTTTCATTACAGGAGTGGAATGCTCTTTATCGTTCTTCCTTCTGGTAGGCAGCTTGCCTATGTTAAACCAAAGATTGGTGAGAATATCTTCGGTGGTGAATCGGTCACTTACGAAGGTGTCGGTGCTACTAAAAAATGGGATCGACTTGAAAGCTATGGACCTAAGTTTGTAGAAAACATTGTCCAAGCAATCTCTCGTGATATTTTGATGCATGCCATAAAGACTCTAAGCTCTTACCGCATTGTGGCTCATGTGCATGATGAAGTTATTATTGAAGCGGATCCTAGCATGTCACTTGAAAGGGTGTGCGAGCAGATGAGTAGAGTCCCTCCCTGGGCAAAGGGATTGCTTCTTGATGCCGATGGTTATGAATGCGAATTTTATAAGAAAGATTAGTTAAACAATCAGATTTCACCTCTTGCCGTGGCTACCAGGTAGGAGGTGTTTTTTTTATGAAGATTATTGAAGTGAAAGATGGCAGCCCGATCAAAGGTGAGACAGAACCGATGACAGAGGAACAGTTGCAAAGAGAGTATGACTTTTATATAGCAGAAAGTATTATCAGGATGCTTCAGAAAGAAGGCAAAATTACAGAGGATGAACGACACAAAATATCAGCGTTAAACCGACAGAAATTCTTACCAAAGCTAGCTGAGATTATGTCTTAAATCACTTGCTATTAGTGGCTTTTAGAGTGATATATGTAATGAAAGAAAGCGAGGTGAGACTATGAAAAAGATAACGAAGATCGATGAGCTGAATAAAACACAGTCGTCAAACATTAAACTTCGAGTGGCCGCTTATGCTCGGGTTTCAACAGATAGTGATGAGCAGATGGTAAGCCTTAAAGCCCAGCGGGAACACTATGAAAACTACATCAAATCCAATCCAGAATGGGAGTTTTCAGGGCTTTATTATGACGAAGGCATATCAGGGACCAAGAAGGAAAAACGACATGAGCTTCTAAGGATGATTCGTGATTGTGAAAATGGGCGGATCGATTTTATTATCACCAAATCCATAAGCCGTTTTGCACGTAATACCACGGATTGCTTAGAGCTGGTAAGGCATCTCCTAAATATCGGTGTTTTCATTTATTTCGAGAAAGAAAATCTAAACACGGGTGACATGGAGAGCGAATTAATGCTCTCAATATTATCTGGGTTTGCCGCTGAAGAGTCTGCATCCATTTCGCAGAACATGACATGGTCAATCAGCAAAAAATTTCAAAATGGCAGTTTCATTATTGGCAGTCCACCTTATGGTTATGCCAATGTAAATAGTGAGATGGTCATCGTTCCAGAAGAAGCAGAAGTTGTTAAGCGCATTTTTTCAGAGTGCCTTTCAGGTAAAGGTGGAAGTGTGATCGCAAAGGGCCTTAACAGGGACAAGATTCCTGCGAGAAGAGGTAACCATTGGAGTTCAGGCACAGTGATTGATATGCTACGAAATGAAAAATACAAAGGGGATGCGCTTTTCCAAAAGACTTACACGGATAGCAATTACAGTAGACGACCTAATAAAGGTGAGAAAGACCAATTTTACTGCAAGAATCATCATGAGCCTATCGTCAGCAAAGAAGTGTTTTCTAAGGCACAAAAGCTGATAACACAAAGAGCAAAGATTAAGTCTGTTAACAAAAAGGCTTATCAAAATAGATATGTATTAAGTGGCAGAATCATCTGTGGAGAGTGTGGATCCACGTTTAGGAGAAAAACAAACTACTCTGCTGGCAGAAGTTATATCGCCTGGAGCTGCATAGGGCATATTGAAGACAAGAACAGCTGCTCCATGCTATTTATTCGGGATGGAGAGATAAAGGCAACCTTTGCCATCATGATGAATAAGCTTGCCTACAGCAGAAAGATTATCCTTGGGCCACTTTATGATGCTATAAGTAAAAACCAAGAAGAGTGCGACCTTGAAAGAATTGATGCCATCGATAAGCGAATGGAGCAATTGACCGAAGAGCGCAATACGCTTATTGGCCTTATGACAAAAGGGTTTCTTGAACCAGCACTTTTTAGCAAGGAACGAAATGCTCTGGATAGCGAAATAAAAAATCTAACCACTGAGAAGACGAATCTGGTCATGACATTTACAAGTGGAACATCACAGGCTGATGAGATAAAGACAATTCTTGAGCATGTGTCAAAAGATAAGTTTGATGGCAATTATACGGACGAGGCATTTGAAAAGTTTGTAGAAAACATCATTGTAAATTCAAGGGATGAACTGACATTTAAATTAAAATGTGGGCTTTCTCTTAAAGAAAGGGTGGTGAGGTAAATGGCCTATGTACCATACGGATATGCAATTACGGACGGAGTTGTTACCGTTGATAAAAGGGCTGCAGATCAAGTAAGGGATTTCTTTGAAAAGTACATTTCAGGACTTTCTCTAGCTGTGGCCGGTGAGCAGGCTGGTATTCAGAAGACTCATTCATCAATGGGCCTTATTTTGAAAAACATCAACTATCTTGGAAATGACGTATACCCCGAAATCATTGATAAAGAGACGTTTGATAAGGCCGAAGAAGTTAGAAATAAACGTGCGAAGGACCTAGGGAGGATTGCAGAGCTTGCAGCTTTCAGTGCTCCCCCACCTATAGAAAGATTTAAAATGAGAAAATCAGAAGGTAAACTTCCAGATGATCCAGTAGCGCGAGCGGAGTACCTGTATAGTCTGATAGAAAGCGAGGTTTAAATTGGCAGAGAAAAACATAACTGTAATTCCAGCACGAAAAAGGGTCGGAAGTACAGCCGCAAAAGAAAAAGTAAAGAAACTGCGTGTTGCTGCTTATTGCCGTGTTTCTACAGAAACTGAAGAGCAGAACTCAAGCTATGAGGTCCAGGTAGCTCATTACACCGAGTTTATAAAGAAAAATGCTGAATGGGAGTTTGCTGGAATATTTGCAGATGACGGTATTTCAGGCACGAACACGAAAAAACGAGAAGAGTTCAACCGCATGATTGATGAGTGTATGGAGGGGAACATCGATCTAGTTATTACAAAGTCCATCAGTCGATTTGCCCGTAACACTCTGGATTGCCTAAAATATATTAGGCAACTCAAGGATAAGAACATAGCCGTATTTTTCGAGAAAGAGAACATCAATACAATGGATGCCAAGGGGGAGGTGCTACTTACCATTATGGCATCCCTCGCGCAGCAAGAAAGTCAGAGCCTTTCACAGAATGTTAAGCTGGGACTTCAATATCGATACCAGCAGGGCAAAGTTCAGGTCAACCACAATCGCTTTATGGGGTACACAAAAGATGAAGAAGGTAACTTGATCATTGTTCCTGAAGAGGCTGAGATCATTAAACGTATTTACAAAGAGTACCTTGAGGGTAAAAGCCTAGCAGGCATTGGTAGGGATCTTGAGAAGGACGGTATTTTAACAGCTGCAGGAAAACCAAGATGGCGACCGGAGACCATAAAGAAGATTCTGATGAACGAAAAGTACATCGGTGATGCCCTTTTACAGAAGACCTTCACCGTGGATTTTCTTACAAAGAAAAGAGTCAAGAATGAAGGCCATGTCCCACAGTATTATGTTGAAAATAGCCATGAGGCGATCATACCAAAGGAACTATTTTTACAGGCTCAGGAAGAACTTCATCGCAGGAATAATATTTACACGGGGGCAGATAAAAACAAAAGACTCTATAGCAGTAAATACGCTTTGAGCACCATAACCTTCTGCGGAGATTGCGGGGACATTTACAGACGGGTCTACTGGAATATACGTGGTAGAAAAGAGTTTGTTTGGCGATGCGTTACAAGAATCGAGCAAGGCCCTGAAACGTGTAAGAATCGAACGGTAAAAGAAGGAGATTTATATGATACGGTAATGACTGCCATTAATAGACTCCTTGCCGGTGGAGATAACATGATAAGAACACTAGAAGATAACATCCATGCGGTAATTGGTGACACCACAGAATATAAGATTTCAGAGATTAACAAACTGCTAGAGGAAAAGCAGAAAGAAGTAATCAGCCTTGCCAACAAGGGAAAAGATTACGAATTCCTAGCTGATGAGATTGATAAGTTCCGTGAAGAGCGACAGTGCCTTCTTGTGGAAGATGCATCCTTAAGTGGTGAGAATGAAAGAATTGGCGAGCTGATAGGATTTATCCGGAAGAACAAATATCGAACTTTGCTTTATGATGATACTTTAGTAAGGAAGCTGATCCAAAACGTTACTGTGTACGAAGACCACTTTGTGGTAAGCTTTAAATCTGGCATTGAAATTGAAGTATGAAAGACAGACTTAAATAGCCCATGACTCTTGAGTAGAGTTGTGGGTTTTATTATGGTTATGGAATTGTGAAAATAGTGCTCAAAATATTGACATATAAGCGTATCTGTTGTAAAATTAAATTCGGTCGTACGTTCGAATTGGTCAGGAGGTATTAAGATGGAGAGCAAGGAGAAAAGAATAAATCAATCCAAGAAGATATTATTGACTGCATTTGAATGTATTTCGTCGAAGGGTTATGCAAATACATCTATGCGTGATATTGCTGATGCCGCAGAAGTTGCTTTAAGTCAACTGAATTATCATTATAAAAATAAGGAAGGTCTGTTTATTGAAGTCATCAATTTTACTATACAGAATTATTTACAGGAAATAGAGAATCATATTACCATGGGAAATTCTCCGAAAGAAAAAATGTCCAGTCTCCTTATATATTTCAAGGAAATGCTTGAGAAAAATCCGAAATCTTTCAGATTGCTGTATGATTTTACAAGCCTGGCACTGTGGCAACCTGCCTTTGGAGAAACGCTGAAAAATTTGTTTAATGATACATCCGATCTAATCGAGAAAAACATTTTACAAGATAATCATTTAAAAAACAATATAAGGAGGTATAGGTCAAGAGATATTTCAAGAATGCTTTCAGGAGCGATGTTTGGGATAGCTGTACAAGTGCTATTGGATTCAACCGAAAAAGAATTACCAAGTGCCTTAAACGCGATTGAATTAGTCTTTGACAATTAACGGTATTTACACACAAAGTATATTTTTATCAATGTGGAGGGAAGTAATAACATGAATACGATAATCATTACAGATTCTAATTGTGATTTACCAGAAGAATTTCTGAAAAAAAATAATATACCCGTTATACCTTTTCATTTCAATTTAAATGGTAAGGATTACGAAGACAACTTCGGGAAATCGATTGGTTATAAAGAATTTTATGATGAACTGCGAAGGGGTGGAATGTCAACAACTTCCCAGATATCACCATATACGTACGAAGAGTACTTCAGAAAATATGTCAATGAAGGCTTCTCCGTAATATACATTGGATTTTCTTCTGCTTTAAGTGAATCATATAATCATTCCGTATTAGCTAGGGAAAACGTATTGCAGGATATCCCAGATGCTGACATAACGGTAATTGATTCCAAAGCCGCCAGTGTGGGGCAAGGTCTTTTGATTCAAAAAGCAATTGATATGCTTAAAGCGGGAAAAACGTATGAAGAAATTATTACATGGATAGAAAGTAATAAAATGAGAGTGAATCACTGGTTCACTGTTGACAGCCTTGATTACCTGAAGCGTGGAGGAAGACTTTCCGCTACAAGTGCTGCATTAGGAACTATGCTGAATGTTAAGCCACTACTAATTGTTGACAAAGATGGTAAGCTTACTCCTGTAAAGAAAATAAGGGGGAGAAAGAAAGCTATCAGTGAGTTGTTTGATGAGTTTAAAAATGCAGGAACGAATATAAATGATGAAACAGTATATATCAGTCATGCTGATTGCGTTGAAGATGCCCAATATTTAAAGGCCATGATTAACAAAGAACTTAAGGTTAAGGAGGTAGCGATTAATTATCTTGGACCTATCATCGGAACACACACGGGACCTGGACTGCTTTGCATTGTTTTTATGGGGCGGGAACGGGTATAAATGGTTTAAAAAATATATAAATGAAAGAAAGAGGGCTTTACTGGAATGCTTGAATTTAAAAATATTAAGAAAACTTATCATGTTGGTGGTATCGAAACAAAAGCGTTGGATGATATCAGTGTCGCTTTCCGTGAAAAGGAATTTGTTGCAATTCTTGGGACCAGCGGATCGGGAAAGACCACATGTCTTAACATAATTGGCGGGTTAGATCACTATGATTCTGGAGAACTGACTATAAAGGGAAAGAAAACATCAGATTTTAGTGATCAAGACTGGGATGCTTACCGTAACAACTCTATTGGCTTTGTATTTCAAAATTATAATTTGATTTCTCACTTGAGTATTGTTGCAAATGTTGAACTCGGTATGACGCTGAGTGGTGTACCGACGGAAGAAAAACATAAAAGAGCGCTTGAAGTATTGGAACAGGTCGGCCTGAAAGAGCACCTGCACAAAAACCCAAATCAGCTATCCGGCGGCCAGATGCAGCGTGTTGCCATAGCCCGTGCATTGGCAAATGATCCGGAAATTCTCTTATGTGATGAGCCGACTGGAGCTTTGGATACTACCACCAGCGTACAGATTATGGATCTAATTAAAACTGTTGCGAAGGATCGCCTGGTTATTATGGTTACCCATAATCCTGATATTGCAGAAAAATATGCAGATAGGGTTATTCGTTTCCAGGATGGTAAAATCATATCCGATAGTCATCCTCATCAGGAAAGACCAAAGCCGGACAGCTTTATACTTAAAAAAACCAGCATGAATTTTCTGTCGGCATTAAAACTTTCATTTAACAATTTAAGAACCAAAAAAGGAAGAACGTTTTTAACAGCATTAGCTTCTAGTATCGGTATCATAGGGATTGCCGTTATTCTCAGTTTGTCCACTGGCTTTCAGAAGCAAATAGATACATTCCAAAACGATGCGATGTCTGAGTTTCCAATTATAATATCTCAGACATCAATGGAACTGAATGCTGAAAACATATCAAGTATGCAAGACAGAATTAAAGATAGAATGATGGGAACGGAGGAATTTGCTGACTCGGAAGAAGTATATCTGTATGATTCGTCAGAAACTACTATTGCCCATAAAAATATAATAACCGACGAGTATATGGATTATCTGAATAATATTGATCCGGAAATTGCTAAAAGCATTGGCTATACCAGAATTGTAGGTATGAATATGCTGAGAAAGGTGGACAACACCGTTAAGCCTGTATCAATAAGTAATATTATGACTTCTATGGGGCAGGGAATGGATCTTTCGAGTATGTCAAATATGGCTAATATCGGTAGTATGGATGAAATTGGGCTGTCCTCTTATCCTGAAACATTAGAAGAAAATGAGGAACCTTATCTAGTAAAAAACTATGATTTACTCGCAGGAGATTATCCGAAAGAACCAACGGAAATAGTACTGGTTGTAGATTCGAAAAACAGAATTGATTATAATAAACTAAAAGCATTAGGATTTGATACAGAGAATGTTACAAGCATAAAATTTTCAGACATTGTTGGTACTGAATTTAAAATAATTTCAAATGATGACTTTTACATTAAAACAGATATGGGAAATTATGTTCCAGGACAGGACTATGAATCAATGTATGATTCAGACAAGAGCATAACAGTGCAAATTGTTGGTGTGGTTCGTCAAAAGCAGGATGTTCAGATTGGTATTCTCGGTACAGGAATTGCGCATAGTGACGCATTGTCACAAATGATTATTGATGATGCATCTAATTCGGAGATTGTAAAAGCGCAACAACAGAGCGATAAAAACGTTATGAGCATGGAAGATATGGATGAAGAAACAAAGAATAACTTCTTATCATATCTTGGTGGAAATGCATCCCCCTTTATGGTAATGGTATACCCAGATAATTTCGAGAACAAGGATGCGGTTCTTGAGTATCTTGAAGCATATAATGAAGGGAAAGATTTAGAAAATCAAGTCTTTTATACTGATTTAGCAGGCAGAATGACAGATCTGACAGGTGGAATCATGGATGCAATAACGCTTGTTCTGATTGCTTTTGCGGCTATATCACTTGTAGTCAGTCTAATTATGATTGGCATCATAACCTATACTTCTGTGTTGGAACGGACAAAAGAAATCGGAGTGCTGCGTGCTTTAGGTGCAAGGAAGAAAGATATTACACGAGTATTTGATGCGGAGACATTGATTTTAGGTGTTTTTTCCGGAGTCTTAGGTGTGGTTATAGCTTGGCTATTAACGTTTCCAATTAATTCCTTACTATATGATTGGACCGGGCTTAGTGGAGTTGCAAATTTGCAGATGCTACACGCCATAGTCCTAGTAGTTATTAGTACTATCCTTACTGTGTTGGGTGGCCATATTCCAGCAAGAATGGCTTCTCAAAAGGATGCTGTTGAAGCATTGCGAAGCGAATAATCTATATTTGCCTACAATTATTTAGATAAGGTAATTGTAGGCAAAGTTTCGTTTTATCGAGGTAGTTTGAAAAAAGCTTTATATTTCGAGGTGACAATCTGCATATGAATTATTTGGTGGACGATTTTTTATTATTTTTGATATACAGCTTTATTGGCTGGGTGTGTGAGGTGATATATTGCTCAATTCCGGCAAAAAAGTTTGTAAATAGAGGGTTTTTAGTTGGTCCGTACTGTCCCATTTATGGCTTTGGAGCTCTTGCGGTAATAAATATATTGATGCCTTTTTCTGATAATCCTGTAATAGTTTATTTTTTTGCAGTGATTATAACTAGTATAATAGAATATGCTACGGGATATTTACTTGAACGAGTATACCATCTAAAATGGTGGGACTATTCAAATTATAAGTGGAATATTCACGGAAGGGTTGTATTGCATAATTCAATAATTTTTGGAGTATTGTCAGTGTTAGCAATATATCACCTTAATCCTGTTCTAATTGGTATGGTAAACAAATTTTCGTTAAGCATGCGTACAACCGTAAGTTTGATGCTGCTATTCCTATTTTTGATTGACAATATAATATCCACACTAAATGCATTAAAATTGAAAAACAACCTATCAAGGCTTCATTTAATTTCTGATGAAATCAAACAAAAGGTATCTGAAAAACTTTTTATAAAATCACAATCGATACCATCCGAAAATGAGCAATCTAAGATTAGAGTGCTATCTCACAAAATTGATGAGCTTAATTTCAAATTTAACGATATATCAAAACAAAATAAAAAAATCGTTAAACGAGTGTTTGCTGCTTTTCCTAATATGTCATCAAAATTACACAAAGAAATACTATCGAATTTAAAAGCATTAAACAAAATGAACACAAAAAAGAAAAACAAAAAAACTAAAGCACATGGGTAAACGACCCGATGTGCTTTAGTTTACATTACTCAATATCAATTGTGATGCTATTGTTTGGCTTTTCTTCTTTAGGAACTACAACTTTAAGTAAGCCATTTTCAAGTTTTGCTGTAATACCATCTGATTTGGCATCTTCCAAATAAATTGATCGACTCATTGAACTATAGCGTCTCTCTCTATGGATGAAATTCTTTTTCTTTGACTCATTACGTTCATCCATTGTGATAGAAATTATAAGCTTTCCATCATTAAGTTCAACATTGATGTCTTTTTTGTCTATACCTGGCATTTCAGCCTCAACAAGGTATTCATTGCCATTATCTTCGACATCAACTTTGAAAGTGTCATGCGTGAGGGATCTTCTAAAGGGCCAATCATTGGAAAAAAAGTCATCAAGTACGTTGTAGAAGTCCTCAAAGCCAGTGTTTGTAGAGATTTCCTTGTTTTTTCTGTTAAAAGGTACTAATCCAGCCATAAATAACAACTCCTTTTCAATTTATTTAATTAGCACTCTGGCTTGTCGAGTGCTAATCATTATATATCACAATAAATCTCATGTGTCAATACATTGAGAGAAAAAACTCTGAATTTGCAGTAAAAAACTAGAAAATATAGATTATTTTCGAAATAAAATAGAAATGAAATAGAATCAGAAGAATGTAAAATTTTAAATTAAGATAGAATACTCTAATCAGTAATTTCGATAGAATAAATATCGCAATAAGAAGATATGTTTTGAAATAAGCCTATTTCCAGACTTACTGGGAACCTGAAAGATGCTAAGGATATGTTCCCACAAACGAGAGTCAATCTTGGATATGTTCCCTCATACGACCATTGATAAAAAAAGGGCTTGGAACAATAAACTTGACAGCTATAAATGCAACTCCAAGCACGTCGAGTGCGTAATAGGAATGCAAAGGAAAGATACGTAGAAATCCTTAGTTTTCAACACTTTGCGAGGTATACTACATTTACCAGAGACGGTGATGATTTTAGGAATAAGGTGATGAGAGATAAAATTGATGTTTCCGTTGTATTGGACATGGAGTGTGTAGACATGTTTAATAGGTATGTAAATTAGAGTGCCAAGCAAGTCTTTATTACGTATTGTGAGGCAAATTTGAAACTGGGAAATGATGAGAAGTGAAATTTCAAGGTAGCCCTAAAAATAGAATTAGGATTCCACTGCAGATATGGTCGTAATGACCACCAATTAGTTTAATTAGCATCTACCCATGGCCATTATTAGGCTAGTATCCCCATTGGAGGGTATGGCTGGGGACTTATCCCTCAGTAGCCACCCTC